>JAIVWR010000126.1:0-4232 GCA_048636435.1 Acidobacteriota bacterium
AGGCGGCAAGTCGGTCAATACGTCGCGCATCTGCGGGCCGTAGATCGGAGCCTGCGTGATAGCGGTATTCATGACATCGGAGGCAATTACATCCTCGAGAAAGATATAGGTATGGGTATCGATATTCGTGGATTTCCAACCCGCCTTGACCGCCGCCGCCCGCAGACAGGTAGTTTGAGTGATCTCAACCGGTACTGAATATTCCTGGCTGGTAGCGGTAGGATTATCATTTGGTTCAATAGGAGCACTACCGTCGATTGTGTAATATATCGTTGCGCCCTCGGTCGCACAGGTAATCTCCACGGCAAAAGACGTATCGTAAAATCCGCGATCGACGCTAAAGGTCGTATCCGCCACGAGTCCCAGAGGACGATCTCGGACTCGGTGTAGAGCTCCTCGTCGCGGCTCTGGACCATGTTGGGCAGCTCCGCGAGCCCGTCGGCATCGAGATCGCCCCCAACGGCGACATCTTCGTGGCCGATGCCTGGAACAGACGCATCCAGCACTTCGACAGCCAGTTCAATCCGGTGGCCCAGTTCCCCATGCCGGGCTGGATCGCCGATGACCCGTCCACCAAACCCTATCTGGCCCTGGCCCCCGACGGCAGCATCATCGCCAGCGAGACCGCCCGCCATCGCCTCCTGCGCATCGGCGCCGACGGCACCATACTATCCATCTTCGAGGGCCTCGGCGAGACGGCCCTCGTCAACCCGACCGGCCTGGCCCTCGACGACCGGGGCTTCCTCTACATCTCGAACAGCGGCGCCAGCCAGATCCGCCGCGTCCTCCTGGCCGATATGCCTGCACCCTGACCTCGCCCGTCCCTACCACGGCCCGCGTTGCTTCACCATCTGCCCCCACCCTATAATGATGCGTGCCCTCTCCAGCGGGGAGGAAAAGGCGGGCCAAACATCTTGCTGCGCAACCGTCAGCTCTGGATCGGCATAGTCGGAACAGCCCTCTTCCTGGGCCTGTTCTTCTGGCGTACCGATCTGGGCGACATGGCCGACAAGCTGACGGAGGCCAACTACTGGTGGTTCGCCCCCGCCATCGCCGTCTGGTTCCTCTCGGCCTGGTTCCGCTCCCTGCGCTGGCACTACCTGCTCCGCCCGATGGCCAACCTGTCCAGCCAGACCCTCTACCCCGTGGTGATCATCGGCTACATGGCCAACAACCTCCTGCCGGCGCGGACCGGCGAGCTAGTACGAGCCTACATCATGAACAAGAGGCATCGCCTGAGCATCATGTCCACCCTGGGCACCATCGCCGTGGAGCGCCTGTTCGATGGCCTGGTGCTGGTCGCCTTCTTGATAGGCGTGGGGGCCTTCGTTGGCCTCAGCCGGGAACTGGGCATCCTGGCCGCCGCCATGTCCGCCACCTTCGTGGTCGTCCTGGCCATCTTCCTGTTCGTCGCCTCCTCCCAGACGCGATCCGAACGCTGGCTGGCGAGGCTTGTGCGCTTCCTGCCAGCGCGAGTCCAGGAGAAGGCCACTCAGTGGGCCAGTTCGTTCATAGCGGGGCTGGGCGCCTTGCAGAGCCCCTGGCGCATCGCTGCTGTGCTGATCACCTCGGTCGTGGCCTGGGCACTGGAGGCCACCATGTACTTCATGGTGGGCGTGTCCTTCGACCTGGGCGAGGCTTTCCCCATCTTCATGATGGTGGCGGCAGCGGCCAACCTGGCGATAACCCTCCCCTCTACCTCGGGCGGCATCGGACCCTTCGAGTTCTTCGCCAAGGAGACGCTGGACTTCGTGGGCGTGAGCCGGGGGGCGGCCGGGGCCTACGCCGTTGCCCTGCACGCCCTGCTCCTGCTGCCCGTCGTGGCCGCGGGGCTGGTCTTCCTGTGGGTCATCAACCTCTCGCTGGGCGAGGCCCTGCGCCGGCCGGCCCAGCCCAAGCTGGCCGCAGGCGTGGACCTGGAGAGGGAGGGTAGCGAATGAAGGTGGCGATCATCGGTGGGGGACTGGCCGGCCTGACCGCTGCCTATCGCCTCTGCCAGCGGGGCTTCCAGATCCACCTGCTGGAGGCAGAGCCCAACCTGGGAGGCCTCGTGGGCACGTTCGAGATCGGCGGCGGCCGCATCGAGGAATTCTATCACCACATCTTCTCCAACGACGCCACCATCATGGCGCTGCTCGACGAACTGGGCCTGGCCGACCGCCTGCTCTGGCGGGAATCGAAGGTGGGCATCTTCTACGACGGCCGAGTGTACGATTTCGTCACGCCCGTCGATCTGCTGCGCTTCACCCCCATCTCCCTCATGAACCGCCTGCGATTGGGGCTGGTGGGCCTCCGGCTGCGGCGGCAGAAGAACTGGCAGCCCTACGAGGCCGTCACGGCCAAGGAATGGATCATCAAGCACGCCGGCCAGCGCAACTACGACGTCGTCTGGGGGCCGCTCTTGCGGGGCAAGTTCGGCCAGCGCGCCGACGACGTCAGCATGGCCTGGTTCTGGAGCAAGATCCACCTGCGCTTCGCCTCCCGCAAGGGAGGGGCCGGCCAGAAGGAGCGTCTGGGCTACCTGATGGGCAGCTTCGGCCTGCTGATCGACGCCCTGGCCGAGCGCATCCGCGGGATGGGAGGCGTGGTCGAGACGGGACGGCCGGTGCAGCGGGTGATCGTGGAGGATGGGCGAGCCGTCGCCCTGGAGGCGAGCGGGGGGAAAGGGGAAAGAATACCCTGCGACGCCATCCTCGCCACCGTCCCCAACCAGACCTTCCTCGGCCTGGTGCCCCAGCTCCCCGAGGACTACGCGACCAAGCTGGGGGCTGTGCAGTACCAGTGGGCTCTCTGCCTGGTGCTGGCCCTCAAGCAGTCGCTATCGCCCATCTACTGGCTGAACATCAGCGACCGCTCCATTCCCTTCCTGGCCCTCATCGAGCACACCAACTTCATCGAGCGCTCCCACTACGGCGACCTGCACGTGGCCTATCTCTCGAACTACCTGGACGAAGCCTCGCCCCTGCTCCAGATGGGGGTCGACGAGCTGTGTGACCTCTACTTCCCCCACCTGAAGCGCATCAATCCCCAGTTCTCGCAGGAATGGGTCGCCGACCGCTGGCTCTTTCGAGGGCCCTTCGCTCAGCCGATCATCGCCACCCACTACTCGCGCTCCATCCCCGAGCACCGCACGCCCATCGAGGGGCTGTATCTGGCCAACATGAGCCAGATCTACCCCGAGGACCGCGGCCAGAACTACAGCATCCGCCTGGGGGAGGAGGTGGCGGCCATGCTCGCCGCCGACCTTGAATGAGCACGAACAGCAGTCTATGATTAGTGAAGCAATCTACAATCGTCCATAGGCGAGAGAGGCTTGTCCCGTGACCGACACGACCAAGACCCCACCAGAGCTCGAGCAGCTCCTGACCGACCTCAAGCCGGACAACGCTGACCTGCTAGCCGTCCTTCATCGCATCCAGGAGGCGTACGGCCACGTGCCGCCCCAGGCCATCCCCCTCCTGGCCGAAAAGCTGCACACAACTCCCGCCATGATCTACGGCGCCATCTCCTTCTACTCCGAGATCCGCAGGGAGCCGCCCGCCCGCACGACCATCTCCTGGTGCAGCGGCCCGGCCTGCCGCCTCAAGGGCTCGGAGAACATCCGGCGGGCGCTTGAGGCCGTGCTGGGCGTAGGCCTGGAGGAGAGCACCGCCGACAAGGCTGTCGGCCTGCACCTCGTCCAGTGCGACGGCACCTGCGCCCTGGCGCCCCTGGTCCGCCTCGACGGCCGCCCCAAGGGCCCTCTGACCGTCTGCGAGGCCATCAGGCTGGCGCGCGAGCTGAAAGGCAAAGGGGGTCAGCCCTGATGCCCCACGAGATCCGGCCCGCCAGGCGAGAGGACATGCCCTTCATTGGCGAGTGCGTCCGCCGCTTCCGCCTGGACAATGAGACTCTAGATGCCGAGCAGTTCATAACCGTTCGCCAGAGCGAAGAGATCATTGCCTTCGGCCGGATCAAGCCCTACGGCGACGACGTGTACGAGCTGGGCTGCGTGGGCGTGGTCGAAGGGCAGCGCGGCCACGGCCTGGGGCGACTGGTGGTGCAGGAGCTCATCGAGCGCTTCCCGACGGACGCCGTGTACGTTACCACCGACCTGACCGACTACTTCGAGAAGCTGGGCTTCACCCGAACGGATGCCCTTCCGCGCCCACTGGCCGAGAAGATCCAGACGGTTTGCGACAAGCTACGCTCCCGCGTGGTGGGCATGGTCTACCAGCGCCAGGGGAGAGCAC
>JAIVWR010000127.1:0-4209 GCA_048636435.1 Acidobacteriota bacterium
CCGCGACCTGGGCCGCGCGCCCGTCATTCGCAGCGGCGCCATCGTGATAGCGGCCGTGTGGGAGGAGTGAGGGCCGCCCGCAGTCCAGCCGAAGCAACGAGGGAGGAGAGCTCCCCCATGGCGCAGCAAATACATATCGGTGCCGCTGGCCCCAAGAATGGGCATGATCCTCGAATCACCGTCTGGACGCTGCCGACTTGTGTGTTATCCTATACTGGATGCGTCTTCCTTGGAGAACAATGGCCGCTGCGCCGGTTTGTGGCGCTCTCATCGCCCTTCTTGTAGCGTTGGCTGGCTGCGGAGGCGGGGATGAAGCCGAGCCGTCGCCGCCAGCGACCGTCACCCCTGCCCTGGGGACGCCTGGGCCAGCCCCTCCGACCATTGACCTGGCCACCACTGCCGCCGACCTGACGGTGTTCGGCGGCGACGCCGACGACTATCTAGCCGACCGCTTCTCCCTGGCCCAGGGCGACTTCAACAGCGATGGGATCGATGACCTCCTGGTGGGCGCCCCCAAGGCCTCTGGGCCTGACAACGCCCGCAACAACGCCGGCGAAGCCTACGTCATCCTCGGCTCCTCCGATTTGGGCGGCACAGTGGACATATCGAAGAACCACCAAGACTTCACCGTGGTAGGCGCCGCCCCGGGCGACAACCTCGGCTTTGTGGTAGCGAGCGGTGATGTCAACGGCGACGGCATCGACGACATCCTGGTGGGCGCTCGTTTCGCCGGCAGCTTCGAAGGCAGTTTCGAAGACAGCCTCATCAATGCCGGCGAAGCCTACGTGATCTTCGGCTCGCCTGACCTGAGCGGCACGGTGGATACGGCCCTCGGCGAGCAGGACTTCACCATCCAGGGGGCCCAGGGGGGCGACTTCCTGGGCTACGCTCTGGCGGCCGGTGACGTCAGCGGCGATGGCGTCGATGATATCATTGTGGCCGCACCGGGCGCCGGTGGCCCGGACAACGCCCGCAGCGGTGCCGGCGAGGCCTACGTCGTGCTCGGTTCGCCCGAGCTCACGGGAACGATCGATGTGGGCCAGGATCAGCAGAATCTCACCATCCTTGGCGCTGTGGCTGACGACTTTCTCGCCAACTTTGCCGCCAGTGGCGACGTCAACGGCGACGGCATCGACGACATCCTCCTGGGGACGCACATGGCCGACGGCCCCGAGGGCCAGCGCGCCGACGGAGGCGTGGCCTATGTCATCTTCGGCTCGTCTGAGCTGAAGGGAACCATTGACCTGGCCTCCGGCGAGGGGTTCCTGCCCATCTGGGGCGCCGATGCCAGCGACTGGCTGGGCTTCGTCCTGACCGCCGCTGATGTCGACGGCGACGGGGTGGATGACCTCCTCATCAGTGCCCGCAACGCTGACGGGCTGGACAACAGCCGCAACAACGCCGGCGAGGTCTATGTCATTTTCGGCTCGGCGGAGCTGCCCAGCAAGATTGACATTGCCGAGCAGACGCAGGACGTCACCATTATCGGCAGCGACCCAAACTACCTCTTCGGCCACTCCCTGGCCAGCGGCGACGTCAATGGCGACGGCCTGGCCGACGTGCTGGTCGGGGCGCCAGCGGCCAACTCCCGCGAGAAGGCGGGGCAGATCCTCGTCTTCCTGGGCTCAGCCCAGTGGCCGGCTACCGTCGATGCCGCTCTGGGCCAACAAGAGATGGCCATCCTTGGAGCCGAGCCCGAGGATGAGCTGGGCTTCTCGGTGGTCAGCGGCGACGTCAATGGCGACGGCAGGGACGACATCATCGGCGGCGCCCTTCTGGCCGACGGCCCCGACAACGCTCGCCCCGACGCGGGCGAGGCCTACGTGATCCTGAGCGTACCCTAGCAGGCCAGCGGCCCTTTTCTGGGCAAGCGCGTAGACGAATGACCACTCTCGGCTTATAATACGCCAAGGGTCAGCGAGAACCTCCCTGCACTGAACATGGCCGAGCACGTCACCTCTGGCAAGCAGCAAGAAGAGGACGTTACCCTCGACACCGCCCTGCGTCCCAAGCGCCTCGACGACTTCGTGGGCCAGGCCAAGATCAAGGACAATCTACGCATCGCCGTCGCGGCGGCCCAGAAGCGGGGCGAAGCCCTGGATCATCACCTCCTTTACGGGCCGCCGGGGCTGGGCAAGACCACCCTCGCCCACATCATCGCCCACGAGATGGGGGTCAACATTCGCCTCACCTCCGGCCCGGCCATCGAGCGGGCGGGCGACCTGGCAGCCATCCTCACCAACCTGCAACAGCAGGATGTGATGTTCATCGACGAGATCCACCGCCTGCCGCGGGCGGCCGAGGAGATCCTCTACCCGGCCATGGAGGACTTCGCTCTGGACATCATCCTGGGCAAAGGTCCGGGGGCCAGAAGCGTGCGCCTGTCGGTGCCACCCTTCACCCTCATCGGCGCCACCACCCGCTACGCCCTGCTGAGCCCGCCCTTGCGCGATCGCTTCGGGGCCGTCTACCGCCTGGACTTCTACCAGCAGGAGGACATCGCCGGCCTGGTCCGCCGCAACGCCGCCCTCCTGCACATCGTTATCGAGGACAAGGGGGCGCAGGAGATCGCCCGCCGCGCCCGCGGCACGCCTCGGGTGGCCAACCGCCTCCTCAGGCGGGTGCGCGACTACGCCCAGGTGATGGCCGACGGCATCATCACCGAGAAGGTGGCGCAGGAGGCCCTGTCCCGCCTGGAGATCGATGAGCTGGGCCTGGACGAGGTGGACCACAAGGTCCTGCACACCATCATCGACAAGTTCGATGGCGGGCCGGTGGGCATCGAGACCATCGCCGCCTCCATCTCCGAGGAGGCCGACACGATCATGGACGTCTACGAGCCCTATCTGATGCAGGTGGGCTTCCTTCAGCGGACACCTCGCGGACGCATAGCCACCCGCCACGCCTACGAGCACCTGGGCCTGCCACCCAAGGAGCGGCCGGAGTCACCCCAGGGGAAGTTGTGGGAGTAGCGCTATGGTTGACCGCAAGAGAGTCTCTTCAGTAAGCCCCTACGAGGACGTAATCGGCTTCTCGCGGGCGGTGCGGGTGGGCGACCTGGTCTTCGTGTCGGGGACGGTGGCCTGGGGGCCGGACGGCAAGCTGGTGGGCGCGGGCGACGTCTACGCCCAGGCCAAGCAGACCCTCGCCAACATCGAGGGCTACCTGCGCGAGGCGGGGGCCAGCCTGAAAGACGTGGTGCGGACGCGCATCTACCTGATAGACATCGGCCGCTGGCAGGAGGTGGCGCGAGCCCATCGGGAGGCCTTCGGCGACGTGCGGCCGGCCTCCAGCCTGCTGGAGATAAGCCGCCTGGCCGAGCCCGAGATGCTGGTGGAGATCGAGGCGGTAGCCGTCCTTTCAGCAGCCCGCGAATAGCATCAGGTGAGGCGGATGCAAACGGTGCGCATTTTCGGCCTTGCCGTCGCGGTTGCGGCGGCGGTGCCCCTCCTGTCGGTGTCGCAGGCCTCGGCCCAGCCGGTGGCGGGGGCCACGTACACAGGGACAGTCTCTGGCGGCGGCACCGTGGACTTCACGGTGTCTGGGGACGGGTCACAGGTACAGGGGTTCACGGCTTACGACGTGCCTGGGGATGTCTGCCAATTCGAGGGTTCATACCCGTTCCCGATCCCTCTCGACATCGTGGGCGATAGCTTCGGACCGGGTTTCCCGGGGCTGTACGAAGTGAGCGGCTCGTTTCCCAGCGAGGGCGCCGCCCAGGGAACGCTGAGGTTGGTTCAGGAGGCGGTTCCACCCCTTGTGCCCTATTGCGACAGCGGTACCCTGACCTGGACGGCCGCCACCTCGGCCACGCCCACTCCTTCGCCTTCGCCCACGCCCTCGCCTACGGAGACAGCCACGCCCACTCCCTCGCCAACAGCCTCGCCCACAGCCACGCCTACGCCTACGCCTACGCCCACAGCTACGGCCACGCCTACGCCCACAGCAACCCCTAGCCCCACAGACCTGGTGGCCGGCTGGAACCATGTCTGCTACGTCGGCCCCAACGAGGACATCGAGGACGCGCTGGACGACATCGGCCAGGATGTTCTCGCTGTCTATCGCTTGAGGGCCCAGGGCTACGACAAGTGGTTTCCGGGCCAACCGGATGTCAGCACCATAGCAACCCTCAGCCCTTACGAGCCCTTGTTCCTTCTCCTGGCTAGCAGCGCCGCCTGGTCGCAGCAACCCTCGAGCTCGCCGCCGACT
>JAIVWR010000128.1:0-4182 GCA_048636435.1 Acidobacteriota bacterium
TCGCCCGCTGTGATGGGCGGCAGATGCTGGGTCTTCTGCTCCTCGGTGCCAAAGAAGAGAATGGCCGGCCCGATGTAGCCCACGGCCTGTATGATCGACCCGATGGGCGCCCGATGGTAGCCCATCTCCTCGTTATAGACCAGTTGCAGGGCGTGAGAGGCTTCCATGCCGCCGTACTCCTTGGGCCAGGCGGGGGCCACCCATCCCTTCTGGGACAGCTTCTTGACGAAGGCACGCCCTAGCTTCCAGTCCTCTTCCTCCTCCTCTAGGAAAATACCCTCCCAGTCCGGCGGCATCTCCTGACGGATGAACTCGCGCACCTCCTGTCGGAAGGCTTGCTCCTCAGGCGTAAAGCGAAAGTCCATAAGATAACCCTCCCCTCCTCTAGTCCCCGCGGGGCAGGCCCAGACCGCGGGTAGCGATGATGTTCCGCTGGATCTCCGAAGTGCCGCCCTCAATGGTGCTTCCCACCGATCGCAGATACATGTGCTCAAGGCGGCCCTTCAGGGGTGCCCACTTGGAGGCTCTGTTCAGTTGGCCGTATGAGCCCAGGACATTCATCCCCGTGCGGGCAATGCGCTGGTTCAGTTCCATGTTGTAGAGCTTGACTATGGATGCCTCGTAGTTGGGGACAATCCCCTTTGCCTGGAGGGAGATTATCCGATAGGAGAGCATCTGGCCTACTTCAGCCTCCAGCAGGCGGTCGACCAGCTCGTAGCGCAGCATGGGATTGAGGCTGAGCATGCTGCTTCCGTTCTCTGTGTGCTCCCTGGCGTAGCGGATGATATCTTCCACCGTCTGGCGCAGGCCTATCGCTGAACCGATGGCTGACCGCTCGAAGTCCAGAGTGCTCATCGCTGCGTACCAGCCGCGGTTCTCGTCGCCAATGATGTTGGTCTTGGGCACCCGCACATTGTCGAAGAACACCTCGTTGAACTCCTGGCCGCCGGCCATGTTTATCAGAGGCCGCACCTCCACCCCCTGCGACTTCATGTCCAGGATGAAGTAGGTGATGCCCTTGTGCTTGGGAGCATCGGGGTCGGTCCGAGCCAGAAGGATCATCCACTTGGCCAGATGGGCGATGCTGGTCCAGATCTTCTGCCCGTTGATGACATAGTCGTCGCCGTCACGGACGGCACGCGTCCTGAGGGAAGCGAGGTCGGAGCCCGCCTCGGGCTCAGAGTAGCCCTGGCACCAGATGTCCTCGCCGCTGAGAATCCGAGGGAGGTAATACTTCTTCTGCTCCTCAGTGCCGTGAACGATCAGCGTCGGGCCGGCCATACCCACGCCGATGATCAGATGCAAGGGCCGGGGCGCCCGCGCCAGAGCCATCTCCTCGTTGAGGATGAACTGTTGCATGGAGGTGATGCCCGCGCCGCCGTACTCCTTGGGCCAGGCAGGGGCGATCCAGCCTTTCTCGCCCAGCTTCTTGAACCACCCCTGGGATTGGACAAACACCTGGGCGTACCCGCTGACTACGTCTATGCCCGCGCCGTCCTCCAGCTTGGGGGCCTCCCGGGCGATAAACTCTCTGACCTCCTGTCTGAAGGCCGCTTCCTCCGGTGTGTCTCGAAAGTCCATGGATGCTGCTTTACCCCCGCCTTTCGCCGCCTCCCCAAGGCCAAGTGAATTATAGGGCCTCCAACGTAAGAGTCAACGTAATGATAGCTTCTGCCCTACTGCTCCTGCTGTTCCCGGCGGCGGGCTTCCTCTTCCTCCCGTCGCTCCCTCTCTTCGGCCGCCTCCTACTTGCTCCGGTCCTCCACTCGCACCTCCATGACGATGTGCCCCCAGCCGCCGCACCTGACCCCGACGTCGAAGCAACCGGTGCGGCGGAAGCGTATCGAATCGGGGTCCACCCCGGCGTAGGCCAGCTCGTTGGTAGAGAAGATGAGCCCGGCCAGCCCTTGCAGGGCGTAGATGCAGATGCGGCGAGGGCACTTGGTGGTGAGGAGATTCCCTGCTCCATCGAAGAGAAAGCGGTCTCCCACCTTGTGCTGGCTGTTGCAGCCGTGCGACTCCACCACCTCGGCCACGATGGTCTTCTGCATCAGTTCCGGCCCCTTGGCCAGCACCTCCTCGTTGCGGGGGTTGGCCCGAAACAGAGCCATCTCCTCGTCGCTATAGCCCAGGCGTTCCTGGAAGAATTTCCACGTGCTCTCGTCTACGGACATGCCGATCTCCTTCCTTTGACTTTGGGCTCAGCGGCCTCTGAACTTGGGCTCCCGTTTCTCGATGAAGGCCTGCACCCCCTCGTGGAAGTCCTCGCTGAGGGTGCTGAGCCCCAGGAGCCCTCGCTCGTTTTCCATCTGGGTCTCCAGGCTCTCGCTCAGGCTGCTGTAGACCAGCTCCTTGGCTCGGGCCAAGGCGAGAGTGGGGCCTTGAGCGAGCCGCTGGGCCAGCGCCTGCGTCTCCTTCTCCAGCTCGGCGTCTGGCAGCACCCGGTTGACCAGCCCCAGCCTCAGAGCCTCGTCGGCATCGATTGGGTCTCCTGTGTAGAAGATCTCCAGGGCCTTCTTGGGCCCCACCAGGCGCGGCAGGAAGTAGGTGGCACTGCCATCGGGGGAGAGGCCCACTTTGCCATAGGCGATGATGAACTGGGCGGTCTGGGCGGCGATGGTCAGGTCGCAGGCCAGGGCCAGGCTCATGCCGGCGCCCGCGGCGACGCCGTGAACCTGGGCGATGACGGGTTTCTCCATCCGACGCATCTCAGCGACCCCCGCATGCAGGTACATCGCCAGGGTCCGCATGGACGCGAGGGGGTCGGCCCGGAGCGATTCTCCGAACGACTTGACGTCGCCGCCGGCGCAGAATCCTCGCCCCGCCCCCTTGACGATGACCGCTCGCACATTGGCGTCGGCTCGGCAGCGCATGAGGACGTCCACCAACTCCTCTGTCATCTGGATGGTGAGGCCGTTCCTAGCATCGGGGCGGTTCAGGGTTATGGTGGCCACGTTCTGGTCGATGTCGAAAAGGATGGTCTCATAGCTCATGAAGGCTTCACCTCCTTCGGCTGCTGAAAGGCGATGACGGGCCGACACTCCCGGCCCTCGATCTTGGGGCAATGGACGGTCGGCGGCTCCTCGGCCAGCGGCAGGCCCAGGGCCTCGTGCCAGCCCTGGACGCGATCGTAGGCGGCGCAGATATAGAAGTGGGCTATTCCGGCCTTCGTGATGTTGTCGTGGATGAAGCAGCGTTTCAACCACGCCTCGTAGGAGTGGTCATCGACTACCCGGATCTCGAGCTGCGTCAGCGGCGGTGGCGCGAAGAAGCGAAAGGCCGCTTCGATCACCTGCACCAGCTCCTGCACCGTCGTCGGCGCGGCGATGCCCAAGGCCCTGACCAGGCGGCGCATTTCCGCCTTGCCCAAAGCGCGGCACACCCGCCTGTTGAGCCTGTTGGCCGCCTCGACGCCGAACTCCTCGGCGACGGCCCTGTACCAGCGAGCGTCGTGAGAGTACCAGCAGCTGCGGAGAAGCTCCTTCTCCTTCTCATCGGAGAGCACTAGCGCGCTGCTCACGTCTTCACTCACCCCCTCGATGGGCGGAAAACAAAACCGCCCAGCACGATTCGACAATGCGCTCGTCCTGGGCTCTGGATTTGCTGTCTCTGGCCTCTTTGTCTAGCGATTTACGGTCATTCTGGTCTTCTGGGGTGCGCTACCTTCCCTCCTTTCTCCCTGCCAGGGAATGACATGGATCCTCTTGCAGCGTCGGCAGAGGATCTCTACCCCCTCAAGGGAGACCTTGGCTACGAGGTTGCCACAGAGGCACCGCTCATCTAGTAGCGGGGTGGCCTTGGGCCTAGTCTCCACCAAGAGTCCCCCTCCTCAATCGAGTCCAGATAGAGCTCTCCCCAGTCCTCCACCATGTGTCGGTCGAATCCCTTGGACACCACGGACACCACACGGCCTCCGGCCTTGTGCGCTGCGGGCGCCCTCTCTCGAATGGAGTCTAGATAGAGCCTTTGCCACTCTTCCACGTAGCTGCGGTTCAGCTCTTCGTCGAAGCCCAGCGGGTGCATCAGGTCCAGGGTCAGCCCGAAGGCCATGAACTGCCAAGCGGCCACAGTGGCGTTCACGTCTTGCCTGATCAGCCCTTGCCTCTTGCCCTCCTCTATATTCTCCTCCAGGAAGCGGATGAAGGCGGCGAAATTGGTGTGCAGGGCCTCGCGGATCTCCTC
>JAIVWR010000129.1:0-4160 GCA_048636435.1 Acidobacteriota bacterium
TGCCCGTTTCCAGCTATGGAGCAGCCATGCTGGCCGCCGGCGCTATCGCTGTTGCCCTGCGCGTGCAGGAAAGGAGCGGCCGCGGTCAGAAAGTGACCGTCTCGTGGGTGGCCGGCGCTCTGGCCATGCAGACGGGCAGCCTGGTGGGAGCCCAGGAGTGGCTCAGCCCGCTGGGGTTGGCTCCCCTTTTGCATCAGCCTCAGGGTGTCATGCCCGTATATCGGCTGTACAAGGCCCAGGACGGCTGGCTGTTCCTGGCCTGCGGCAACCCCACTTTCTGGGCCAAGCTCTGCATTGCTCTGGACAAACCGGAGTTGGTAGCCGACCCGCGCTTCGAGAATGCCCCCTGGGGCATCGTCAACCTCCCGGACCGCGAGGCGCTGTACAACATCATCGCCCCCATCCTGGCCGAGAAGCCGCGCTCATACTGGCTGGAGTACTTCGAGAGAACGGACGTGCCGGCAGCGCCCGTTCTCACCCGAGCCGAGTTCATCGACGACCCCCAGGTGGTGCACAACGGCATGCGGGTGGAGCTGGACGACCCGACCCTGGGGCGCACGGTTCAGATGGGCATCCCTCTGAACTTCGCCCGAACGCCGGGGTCGATTCGGGGGGCAGCGCCTCTGCTGGGCCAGCACAGCGACGAGGTCCTGCGGGAGCTTTCGGCCAGGCAAGAGCCGCGCCCGGCCGCGACTGCGACGGGCGATAGCGGCTTCGCCCTGGACGGAGTGCGGGTGGTCGACCTGACCAACTACATCGCCGGCTCCCTCTGCCCGATGTTCCTGGCCGACTATGGTGCCCAGGTGATCAAGGTGGAGCCCCTGGAGGGCGATGCCTTCCGCATGTTCGGCCTGGGCTTCATGGGCTGGAATCGGGGCAAGCGGTCGATCACCCTCGATCTGAGGCAAGAGGAGGGCCAGCGCCTCCTGCGCGAGCTGGTTGGCGAAGCGGACGTGGTGGTGGAGAACTTCCGGCCGGGGGTAGCCCAGCGCCTGGGGGCCGACTACGAGACGCTGGCCCAGGTCAAATCCGACATCATTTACTGCTCGATAGCTGGCCACGGCGAGAGTGGCCCCTACGCCGCCAGGCCTGCCTTCGACCCGCTGTTGCAGGCCCGCTCGGGGGCGATGGCCGCCCAGGGCGGACGCGGCCAGCCGCCGGTCTTTCTGGACGTGGCCATTACTGACTACTCGGCCGCCCTGCTGGGCACCTATGGCATCGCCGCCGCCCTCTACGAGCGCGAGCGCAGCGGCGAGGGCCAGCGGGTGGTTACCTCCCTCACTGCGGCTACCATCGCCGGCCAGTCGGGGAGCTTCATCTTCTACGAGGGTAAGCCGGAGGAACCGGAGGGCGGGCCCGACTTCCTCGGCCCTTCCGCGGCCTGTCGTTGCTATCAGGCCGCCGACGGCTGGCTCTTCCTGGCCTGCCGCAGCGAAGAGCAGTGGCAAGCGCTGGCCGACGTCGTCGGCCAACCGGAGCTCGCGCAACGTCACTCGTGGCAGACGGCGGCCGCCGTCCCCGCCCAGGATCGTCTGGGCCGGGTGCTGGAGGGCATCTTTGGCGCCGATACGGTGGAGAAATGGCTCGCTCGTCTGGATGGCGCCGGCGTGCCCTGTGCCCCCATTCTCGGGCCGCTGGATCTTCTGACCAACGAGCATCTGGTGGCCAACGACCTCATCACCGAGCACAAGCACCCCCAGTGGGGCCTCATCCGCCAGACAGGGGTGCTGGTCAAGCTTTCCCGTACGCCCGGCTGTCTCCAGCGACCAGCCCCCAACCTGGGTCAGCATACCGACGAGGTGCTGGCGGAGCTGGGCTATGACCAGAAAGAGATAGCGCGCCTCAGAGATGGGAGAGTCGTCGCCTAGGGGGAGGCGAGCGGTGATGTGGGGCGCTAGTATTCGAACCGGGACGGTCCAAGAATCTATCAGGGAGGTCAATCAATATGGAACCGCGGGAGAAGCGACTCACCGAGGCTACACGAGAGGTGAGCGACTCGCTGCTCGGTCGGCGGATGCCGCTGCCGAATAAGCAGGATCGCCCGCCGGCGCCGGAGATCAAGTGGGTGGCTGAGCGGGCCGATGTGGAGTCGCTGGCCGAGTTCGCCTGTCAGGCCGGTGCTGAAGTGGCCGAGCGACACGGCGTGGACGCCCGCACGGAGGCTTGCGCCATCGCTGCCGAGGATATCGTGCTGGATGAGCGAGCGCGCTGGAAATGCATCATTCCCCTCTGTTTCGGCTATGGTTCCAGCCCCATGTGCCCTCCCTACGCGCCGACCACGGAGGAGATGCGGGTGATTGTCTCCAAGTATCAGTACGGCGTCTTCTTTCGCTACATGCCGCCGGTGGAATCGCATGTCTACCCGCAGTTCGTTACCGAGTCGTCGGCGCGGGTAAACGAGCTAAACGAGATCGTGGGTATGGTGGAAGCGGAGGCAGGCTATCGGGGCTTTCACCTGGCGATGGGCTTCAAAGGCGGACCGTGCTGCCTGTGCGGCAGGTGGTCGGCAAAGCACTCGGCCGATTGGTTCCAGGGCAAGAACGTGCCCCGCTGCCCGGTGCTGGAAGGTAACATGTGCCACTATTACCTGAAGGCCCGACCAGCCTTGGAGGCTTGCGGCGTGGATGTCTTCGCCACAGGCAAGAAGGTGGGGTGGACCACTTACCTCGTGCTACCCGAGTACCCCGAGCAGTCGGTACCCTGTGTCTCCTGGTATGGGCTGGTGCTGGTCATCTGACCGGCCTTGGGCGAGGCGCCCGCTGCCTGCCGTCCGTGGCAGGTCGGCGGCCCCCCTCTTCTCTGTGCAGCTTGGGGATAGGGCTATATTAGTCGAATAATCCCCGGGAAACTCTGTAACATTCTCTGGCGTGGCCCGTCTTTCATTGCAGACTGAAGCTGTTTCAGCCATAACATTGGGTCCCCTTCCCTTGGCCGGGGAAAAAAGTATCTGCCGGTGGGATACCCCGCCGGCAGATACTCTTTTGCTCAGTGATGGCCTGGGCTCTGGCCGTTGCTTCTCTTACGACCTGGGGCGAAGTTTGGCGATCAAGAAGGCAGCGTGGACGGTGTCCAGCTTGTACGTGAGGTGGGGTAGGTGGGGCGGGAGGGGATAGTAGCCGGCGAATGTCAGGCGCTCTACCCAAAAGCCGTGATAGTGGCATAGTTCTGCCAAGCCCTGAAAGCTGAAGGCGAGCAGACGGCTATCGCTCTGAGAGGGATGGTTTATTGCCCGCAGCGGGTCGGAGGAGTCGTCCATCTTGGCGTCGCTGCATACGCGCAACGGCGCAGCCTCCATCCCCAGGGCCAGGGAGAAGCGGCTGTGCCAGCTGGCCAGGTTCTTGATGGAGAGGATAGCGTAGCCGTCGGGCCGCAGCACCCGTTTGACTTCCTCGAGGAAGAGGTCGATGTTGATCAGGTGCTCGATGATCTGGTCGGCGTGAACGATATTGAAGAAACAGCTCTTGTAGGGCAGCGGGGCGCTAGGGTCGCTCTTGGTGACGATGACCCCTCGATCGGCGGCGTTCTCGATGCGGTCGTAGGCATACTCGATGCCGTACGCCTCCGACACGCGGGAACGGCAGGCAATCTGGACGGTGAACTCGCCATCGCCGCAGCCGCAGTCGAGAAGGCGGCCGTGGGCGCGGGGCTCGATGGCATCCAAGATCGCTCCCTTGTTGGCCCGTTCGCTCTGCCTGTAGACTCTGTGTAGGTACGCAATCTCTTTCCTTCCGATGTGACCAGCCAAGAGAATCGCAGCCCTCCTTGTAGCAGGCCTCTGTGCAGGCAGAGGCTGAGGTCATGATTGGCCGAAAGCCTAGCTAGTAAGAATGACGATAGGTTGGCCCCGCTTGTTACGGCTCGAAAGTGAAAACGGGCAAAGTGGTGTCGTGTCTGAACAGGGCGAGGGTTGGCTGAGAGGAGTGAGGCGGCTATTATCTAACCTGTATTGTGAGCATGGAGCGGGCAAGTTCTGCGCTAGTTCGGGTAGTGCCCTTCTACTACGGCTGGTGGGTGACCATCGCCGCGGCCATGATCATAATGGTCGCCGCCGCCTCGCCGCTGTACGTTTTCAGCGCCCTGATCGGCCCCCTGGAAGACGAGTTTGGCTGGTCGCGAGCGGCTATCGGGACCGGCCCCGCCATCGGCGCGCTCATGTTTGG
>JAIVWR010000130.1:0-4149 GCA_048636435.1 Acidobacteriota bacterium
GGCTGCCTCCACCAGCTTCTCCCGCAGGCTGGCCGCCTGCTCCAGGAGTTCCTCGGGCACCTCCTGGGCCTCGCCCTTCTCGCCCACGTAGGCCTTCATCGTGAGGAGGTCGACCACGCCGCTGAAGTCGGCCTGGGCGCCCAGCGGCAGCTGGAAGGCCACGCACTTCTGGCCGTACATCTCTTGGAGCTGAGACAGGGTCTGGTGGAAGTCGGCGTTCTCCCGCTCCATGCGGTTGATGAACACCAGACGGGGCAGGTTCTGTTCGTCGGCGTAGGCCCACGCGTACTCGGTGCCGACCTGCACGCCGGAGGCGCCGCAGACCACGATGACGGCGGCGTCGGCGGCCCGCACGCCGCACTTGACCTCGCCCACGAAGTCGGCGTAGCCGGGGGCGTCGAGGATGTTGAGCTTGTTATCCTGCCACTCGCAGGGCAGGACTGACAGGTTGACGCTGAAGTTGCGGCGAACCTCGTCAGGGTCGAAGTCGGAGGTGGTGTTGCCGTCGTCCACGCGGCCCAGACGGTTGATGGCCTTGGCGTTGAACAGCATCGCCTCCGAGAGCGATGTCTTGCCGGTGCCGCCGTGACCGGTGAGGGCCACATTGCGAATGTTCTCGGTGGCGTACTCCTTCATTGAGGTGTTCTCCCTTCTGGCGTCCAGAGGCGATTGTAGCGCAAGGAGTGCTGGGGCGGCAAGGTGGCAGGCGACGTTCTAGGCGGTAAGGGCGAAGTCTTTGATGCGCAACTCCAGGGCATCGTCGCTCCACCGCTCGCTGGCCAGGGAGTAGACTACGTCTACCCGCTGACCGGGCTCCACCGCGCGTTCGCCCATGCCGAAGGCGATAGCCGGCCAGGTGACGGGGCCATCCTTCAGCTTCAGGCGCAGGTGCTGGCCGTTATTGCCGAGGAGGCGCGTCTGCGCCACGGAGACGCCGCGGCTGAGGAAAGTGGGCTCGGGGTTGGCCTGGCCGTGGGGCTGGAAGTACTGAAGCCAGCGGATGTCCTCGCCCCGCAGGCGGCCGAGGGGCAGCTCGGCGTCGATGGTCAGCGCCGGCGAAAGCTCTGTCCCCGCAAGTTCGCCCGCGGCCTGCTCCAGCAGGGCCTTCTTGAGGGCGGGCAGGTTGGCGTTGGCCACGGTGAAGCCAGCAGCGCGAGAGTGGCCGCCGTAGCGCACGAGCAGATGGTCCTGTCGGCGGAGGGCGTCCATAATATTGAATTCGGGGATGCTGCGGCAGCTTCCTCGGCTCTCGCTTTCGCCGTTCTGGCAGACGATGGCGGGCCGGTAGCGCTCGTCCACCAGCCTGCTGGCGACCAGCCCCACAATGCCCTCGGAGATGTCCGGATGGCTAATGAAAAAGAGGGGAGCTTGGGCGTCCTCGGCCGTGAGCAGTTCAGCCGCCGTGGCGAGGGCCTGCTCGGTCTGGCGCTGCCGCTCCTGGTTGAGAGCGTTGAGCTCATGGGCGACCTCGCCCGCCTCGCCCTTGTCCTGCGTCAGGAGGAGGCGGAGGCTTAGGTCGGCGTGGGCCAGGCGACCGGCGGCGTTGAGGCGGGGGCCCAGGGTGTAGGCGATGGCCTCGCTGTCCACACAGTCGGGCCGCAGTCCTGCCGCTGCGATGAGGGCACTCAGGCCGGGCCGCTCCGCCCTGGCGATGGCTGCCAGGCCCTCCTTCACCAGATAGCGGTTCTCCCCCACGAGAGGGGCCAGGTCGGCCACCGTGCCGATGGCCACCAGGTCGAGGAAGCGCTGGGGCTGCCAGGCGCGAGCCAGGGCCTGGTAGAGGGCGGCCATTGCCTTGTAGGTCACCCCCACCGACGCCAGCCCCCCGAGAGGGCTTTCCTGGCCTGCCTCTGGCAGAAGCTTGGGGTTGACTAGGGCCACGGCTGGCGGCAGCTCCTGCGGGACGGTGTGGTGGTCCAGGATGATGACATCCATGCCGAGGCGGCGGGCGTGCTCCACCTCTTTGATTGAGCTGGTGCCACAGTCGGCGGCCAGGAGCAGGCCGGCCCCCCGCTCGCGAAGGGTGGTGATGGCGTCCACGTTCAGCCCGTAGCCTTCGCTGAAGCGATTGGGGATATAGGTAGTGACCTTCGCTCCCAGCTCCGCCAGTGCCTCGGTGAGGAGAGCGGCCGCCGTCACCCCGTCCACGTCGAAGTCGCCGAAGACGGCGATGCCTTCGCCGTCCCTGATGGCTGTCGAGAGCCGCTCCACCGCTCGCTCCACGCCCGGCAGAAGATGGGGGTCGTGTTCCGGGTAGGGCTCCAGGAAAAGGAAGCGGGCGGCCTCATCCTCGCTGCGCACGCCTCGCTGGTAGAGGAGGTGGCGGATGAGCGGAGGGAAAGGGCAGTCGACCAGGGCTGGGGCCTGAGGGCTGACTAGCCAGCGCCTGCGGGGTTGCATCCTAGCGGCCGCTCAGCTCTTTGATCACCTGGGGCAGCGCCGGCAGGAGGTCGCCAGCCAGAAGGCCGGCGTCCCCCAGCTCTGCCCGCACCTTCTCGCCCGCCCGGCCGTGCAGGTAGACGGCCAGGGAGGCGGCATCGAAGGGCTCCAAACCCTGGGCGACCAGCCCAGCGATGGCTCCCGCCAGGACGTCGCCGGTGCCGCCCGAGGCCAGCGCGGGGTTGGCGAAGGGGCTGACGCGGGCGCGGCCGTCCGGGGCGGCCACCACCGTGTGGGCTCCCTTGAGGATGACCGTCGTGCCCCAGGCGCCCGCCTGCCGAACGGCTGTCTGCAGGCGGTCGGCCTGAATGTCCGCGATGGGCAGGCCGGTGAGACGGGACATCTCCCCCGGGTGGGGGGTGACGATGGCTGGCACGGTGAGTTTCTGCCACCAGTGCTCCCTGCTGGCCAGCGCGTTGAGGCCGTCGGCGTCGATGACCACCGCTCGCAGGGTCTTGCCCTTCAGGCGGGGAAGCAGGGACTGTACGAACGCCTGCACGTAGGCCATCTGGCCAAGGCCGCAGCCCACGAGGAGGGCGTTGTAGCCCTGGTCGAGGGCCTGAAGGACGCTGTGGGTTGATTCGCCTGTCAGGGAGCCCTCCACATCGGGCAGGGGGAGGAAGGTGGATTCCACCAGCTTGGCGGCCATGATGGGGTAGATGCTACCGGCGCAGGCCAGGGTGACCAGGCCCGCCCCCACGCGGCCGGCGCCGACGGCGGCCAGATAGGCGGCGCCGATGTAGTTGGTGGAGCCGGCCACCACCAGCACCTTGCCGAAGGTGCCCTTGTTCGCGTCCAGGGGTCTTGGGGGAAGCAAGGAGCGCGCCCAGGCGGCGGTCATGAGTTCGTAGGGAAGGTTCTCGCTCAGGGTTGGTGGTATGCCGATGTCCGCCACCTCGATGCGACCGCAGTACTGGGCGGCGGGCAGGGTGTGCAGGCCCACCTTGCTGTGGCCCAGGGTCAGCGTCACCTCGGCCGGGACGCAGAGGGGGTCGACGGCACCGGTATCGCAGTCGACGCCGGTGGGCAGGTCCAGGGCCAGGATGTGGGGGGGAAGGGGCCTTTGGCCGGCGGCGGCCAGGCGCTTCATGATCTCGGCTAGCTCGCGGTCGATGGGCCGCATGCGGCCGGTGCCCAGCAGGCCGTCGATGACCACATCCGCCCGCGAGAGCGTCTCCTCGAGGGCCTGGAAGCCATTGTCCTCTGCCGCGGTCTTCACGGGGATGTCGCGCTCCACTACCTGGCGGTAGACATCGTCCTTCTCGGCGTCGCGGGGCTTGAGCATGTAGACGTCCACCTTGCTGCCCCAGTCGTGCAGGTGGCGAGCGGCCACCAGGCCGTCGCCGCCGTTGTTGCCGGGGCCGGCCAGCACCACGATCTGCCGCTCCGCCACCTCGCCCAGCAGCAGCCACGCCTCCTGGGCTACGGCCAGCCCCGCGTTCTCCATCAACATCTCCCAGGGCGCCAGCGTCCGATCGCCGGAAGGTATTTAAGCGCGCAGCAGCGGGGCTCGATCACTTGCCGACGGGCACAACATAAGCACGAGCGCCGGATGCGTTTCCGCGGCGCTCCGAATGTGTGGAATTACGTATGCCGCTCCCGGATTACGCGTTGCGCCACAAAATCATAACTCACGGCACACCAGTGTTCCACGGTCCGCCTTGATTTCATCCTCAGCGTATGCCATGGAAAAGAGATGAATACCACTTG
>JAIVWR010000131.1:0-4139 GCA_048636435.1 Acidobacteriota bacterium
GTCGGGCTGGGCGTGGGCGACTCAGCCTCCTCCGTCGGGCTGGGCGTGGGTGACTCAGCCTCCTCCGTCGGGCTCGGCGTGGGCGACTCAGCCTCCGCCGTCGGGCTCGGCGTGGGCGACTCAGCCTCCTCCGTCGGGCTCGGCGTGGGCGACTCAGCCTCCTCCGTCGGGCTCGGCGTGGGCGACTCAGCCTCCGCCGTCGGGCTCGGCGTGACAGGCACCCACGTCGCGATGGGAGGGGCCTCCCATACGGTCAGGGTACCCACCATGCTGATCAGCTGCGAGTCGGAGCGAAAATCGTAGACGCCCGGCTGGTCGATCCGAAATGCCAGGCTGCCGGTCTTGCCCGGATCGACGTCGTCAGATACGAGGTCATCGGCGGTATCGTACTCGTTGTCGATGCCTGCTATCCGCAGATTGTGAGTCTCCCCATCCCTGTTGCGCAGCTCGAGGATGTAATCTTCTCCCGCCCTGACGGTGAGAGCGTTGGGGAAAAAGAAGTTGTTGCGCATCTCCACCCTGATCACGGCCTCGCCCGCAGGGCCAGGCGCGGGAAGGCTGCTTTCGGAGCCTCCCCCGCACGCCGGAGCGAGCAACCCTAGGAGAGAAGCAAGAGCTAGTGCCGCCAGTATTCGCTTCACGGGACGTGTGCCTCCTCGAGCCCTCGCCACCTGTACCGCCTCGACCCCCGTGCCCTCCACGACGACAGGCTCGTAGTGCATTATAACCTCTGAAGCTATCGTATCCCAATAGCAGGAGCAAAAGCATATTAGGTGGGCCTCTTCGCTAGGCGCCCGGGATGCCCTGAGGATAGGGCGGGGCAGGAGAGGCGAGCGATGGCCGCAGTCTTATGGGCGGTCGACTTTCTGAGCAAGGGATCGTGATTTCTTCTGGGCCAAGGTTGGCGGAACGGGGCCTTAGTGTTGTAAACTGATTGCGAAAAAAGGCACAAGGTCGCCGACTTTAAGGCGGCTGGGGATTATCAACGATAGCCGTTTGCCGCGGCGGAGGACACGTTGACACGGAACCCAAGGACAGCGAGAGTCACCCGGAGCCCCGATGTGGTCATCGACCGCCTGCCGCTTTATGCCCGCTGCCTGGCCCTGCTACAGTCCAGAGGGCAAGAGGTGGTGAGTTCGACGGAACTGGCCAGGGTATCGCGGGTAACGCCGGCCCAGATTCGCAAGGACCTAAGCTATTTCGGCCGCTTTGGCAAGCAGGGGCGTGGCTACAACGTGGGCCAGCTCTTGGAGGAACTGTGGCGCATCCTCGGCCTCAACCGCCGGTGGCGGATAGCGCTTGTTGGAGTGGGCAAGGTGGGGCGGGCCATCCTGGAATACGGCGGGTTTACCAGCCAGGGTTTCCAGATCGTTCAGGCTTTCGACGTGGACCAGCGGATTGTGGGCCAGAAGTTGGCATCGATGACAATTAGGCACGTGAGCGAGCTCGAAAAGAGGCTGCGCAAGGATCCGGTAGATATCGGCATTGTGGCGGTGCCCGCTGTTGAAGCTCAAGCGGTGGTCGACACGTTGGTGCGCTGCGGCGTGAAGGCCATCCTCAACTACGCCCCCATGTGCCCTCGCAGACCCTCCGACGTGGAACTGCGCCAGATCGACCCCGTGCTAGCGCTTCAGAGCATGACCTTCCACCTGAAGGCGAAAGAGGAGCCGGCGAAGGGGCGCTAGTATCCGGCCAGGAAATCGCCCTCGGCGGGCTGGGCACGACGGATGAGGTCCAGGTGCTCCAGAGCGATACCGGCCCCGATGGCCACACAGTCCATAGGGTTCTCGGCCAGCGAGCAGGGGATGCCGACCTCCTGGACGATCAGGCGATCCAGGTTACGGACGAGAGCACCACCCCCCGTAAGGACGATGCCCCTGTCTACCACGTCGGAGGCCAGCTCTGGCGGTGTCTGCTCTAGCACCGCCCGGATGGCTCCCAGGATGCTGGCCAGGGGATCCTGAATGGCCTGGGTGATCTCCTGGGAGGTCACGGTGATGTTCTTGGGCAGACCACTGATCTGGTCACGGCCGCGCACGTCTGTGGTCAGCTCCTCCTCCATGGGGAGAGCGCTACCGACAGCGATCTTGACATCCTCGGCAGTGCGGTCACCAATGATCAGGTTGTGGCGACGCTTGATGTAGGTGGCGATGGCATCGTCCAAGCGATCGCCGGCCACTCGGACTGACTCACTGGTGACGATGCCGTACATGGATATGACGGCAGCCTCGGTGCGGCCGCCGCCGACATCCACCACCATGTGGCCTCGGGGTGTGTCCACGGGCATACGGGCACCGATGGCAGCGGCCAGGGGCTCGGGCACCAGATTGGCTGGCCGGCGAGCGCCGGCTGCTTCGGCGGCATCACGCACCGCTCGCTGCTCTACGCTGGTCACCCCTGCGGGTATGCAGACCATGACCTCTGGCTTGATGATATTGAACCGCCCCACCACCTTGCCGATGAAGTAGCGCAGCATGGCCTCTGTGGTCAGGTAGTCAGCGATGACACCCTCGCGCATTGGACGGATCACGGCGATAGGCCCGGGCGCACGTCCCAACATGTCGCGGGCCTCGCGTCCGACGGCTACGATGCTGTTGTCCCGCTGAGCCACCGCCACCACCGATGGCTCTTTGATGACGATGCCCTTACCTCTCACGTAGACCAACACGTTGGCCGTGCCCAGGTCCACGCCTATTCTCTTGCCGAACATGCTCCCCACCCCCAGCCCAAGAACCGATCGACGGCGGAAGTGCTATGCGCTTTGAATGTTTGCTCCCAGGGACCGCAGCTTGCCGTCGAGGCACTGATAGCCGCGGTTCAGGTGATAGATATCGAAGATCTCTGTCCTGCCGCGGGCGGCTAGTCCCGCCAGCACAAGCGCCGCCCCGGCTCGGATGTCGAGAGCGCGAACGCTGGTGCCGACAAGGGAGGTAGGCCCACTAATAATGGCGGTATTGCCGGTGGAGACCACCTCCGCCCCCATCTTTCGCAGCTCGCTGACGTACAGCAGACGATTGTCGAAAACCCTCTCGTGGACGTAGCTCACGCCCTGCGCCTGGGTGAGAAGAGCGGCCATAGGCGCCTGAAGGTCGGTGGCGAGGCCGGGATAGGGCAGCGCCTGAATGGTCACGGCCATCAGTTGACTATCACCGCGCACGTGCAGGACGTCCTCGCCCTCATCTACCTTGACCCCCGTCTCCCTGAGCTTGGCCACCAGCGAGTACAGGCGCTGAGGTTCCAGCCCGCAGATGCGCACGTCACCGCCGGTGATGGCGGCGGCGATGACGAAGGTGCCCGCCTCGATGCGGTCGGGGATAATGCGCTGACTGGTGCCATGAAGTGCGTCCACCCCTTCGATCTCTATCGTGTGGGAGCCCGCTCCCTGAATGCGGGCGCCCATCTTGTTCAACATCTGTGCCAGGCTGGCGATCTCCGGCTCGGCGGCTGCGTTGACGATGACGGTAGTGCCTTTGGCGAGAGTGGCAGCCATCGTAAGGTTCTGTGTGCCCAGGACGCTGGGGTAGTCCATGAAGATGCGAGCGCCCCGCAGCCTCTTGGCCTCGGCCACGAACTTCTCCCCCTGACGACGAATATCCGCCCCCATGGCAGCAAAACCGGCCAGGTGGACATCGATGGGCCTCTGACCGATGACGTCGCCGCCGGGCGGGCTGCAGGCCGCCTGGCCGAAGCGGGCCAACAGGGGGCCCATGACCATGAAGCTGGCCCGCAGGTTCACCACCTGCTCCGTGGGTGGGGAGAAGGCCGTGATGCGAGCGGCCCTGAGGCGCAGCGTTGAGGACGACGGCCTTTCGACCTCTGCCCCCAAGCTCTCCAGCACCTCGGCCATGAACCTGACGTCACCGATGGCGGGGACGTTCTCCAGATAGCACTCTTCGGGCACCAAGAGGGAGGCTGCCATGGCAGCCACAGCGGCGTTCTTGGAGCCGCTTATATCGGCCGTGCCTTGGAGCCTACGCCCGCCTTCGATGATGTAACGTTCGCCTGCCATGAGCCTATCCCAATCGGAGGAGCGCCAGGTCTAGCCCGCTGGCGGCGGGGCGCCGCGGCGACGCCGCCGCATTCGCTCGACCGCCTTGAGGCGCACCAGGGCCTGTTTGAGGGCCATTTCCGCCTGAACC
>JAIVWR010000132.1:0-4127 GCA_048636435.1 Acidobacteriota bacterium
ACACGTCGCTACAGAACTGCGGGACAAGCTCTTCTCCCTCAAGGGCGCGATAGACGATCCAGGTCAGCCGATCCTCACTGTGGCGTGCGCGAATATGCTCCTTGTCCCTCGGCAGATTCGCTTTCCACCGAATAGCGCCGAGGTGGGTGTCAATCCAGACACTCTCCTGCCACGTACGGAACACCTTGGCCCCCACGCTAGTACACCTCCCGCAGCTCGAACCGCGGGCCGTCCTTGCACACCAGCCGCACGCCCCGCCGCGTGAACACGCCGCAGCAGTAGCACACGCCCATGCCGCAGGCCATGTGCTCCTCCAGCAGCACCTGCACCGACTTGCGGCTCGCCTGCTCCCGCATCATGGCCGCCATCGCCTCGTACATGGCGTTGGGCCCGCAGGCGAAGACCTGGTCGGCCCAGGGAAGGTACTGCGGCAGCAGCTCGGTCACCAGCCCGCGATGCCCCGCCGAGCCGTCCTCGGTGGCGCTTACCACCTCCACCTCCGCCGACAACGAGGCCGATGGGAAGAGCTTGCCGGCGGTCTTCGCTCCCTGGAGCAGCGTCACCGCCCTCCCGTCGGCGATGGCCTCGTCCGCCAGGGCCACCAGCGCGGCGACGCCGATGCCGCCCGCCACGAGCAGCAGGTTCTGGGACTGCCGCTTGACCGCGTAGCCACGGCCGAGAGGGCCGAACAGGCTCACAAGGTCGCCTGGCTGACGACGCCACAGCCAATCGGTGCCCCGCCCGCGCAGGTCGAACAGGATAGCGAACTGCCGCTCGCCGTCGGCCTGGCGAAAGCGGTGGAAGCTCATCGGCCGGGGAAGGAGAGGGTCGCAGCCCTCGCCGCAGCGGATCATCAGGAACTGGCCGGACTGAGCGACTCGTCCCACCGCCGGCGCCGAGAACCAGATGAGGCGGGTGCCCTGGAATACTTCCTCGGACGACAGAACGACGGCCCGTTCCAGGTTCACGGCCCAAGATACTCGCGCAGCGGCTGGATCGTGAAGCTCCGGTCGCCGTGCAGGAGCGAGTCCACGGCAGAGCGGGCGGTGTCCAGCGAGGTGAAGCAAGGGATGTGCTTCTCGGCGGCGGCGCGGCGGATCTGAAAGCCGTCGCGTATGACCGAGGCCTCGCCTCCGCCGGGCGTGTTGATGACCCCCTGCACCAGGCCGTCGCGGATCACGTCTTCGACGTTGGGATGGCCCTCCTCCAACCGCTTGGCCACCATCTCCACCGGCAGGTCCACCGCCTGGATCATGCTGGCCGTGCCCTCGGTGGCGTACAGCCTGTAGCCGTGGCTGGCCAGCTTGCGGATGATGGGCAGCGCCTCGGGCTTATTGCGATCGGCGACGCTCACCAGGATCGCCCCCTCGCGGGGCAGCATCAGGTCAGAGGCGGACAGGGCCTTGGCCAGCGCAGCCTCGAAGTTGTAATCGACGCCCATCACCTCGCCGGTGGACTTCATCTCCGGCCCCAGGTAGGTGTCGACGCCGATGAGCTTAGACATGGAGAAGACAGGCGCCTTTATCGCCACCAGCTTCTGGGCCGGCCACAGTCCGCCCCAGTAGCCCAGTTCGAACAGGCTCTTGCCCAGCATCACGTTGATCGCCAGCCGCACCATCGGCACGCCCGTGACCTTGGAGATAAAGGGCACCGTCCGGCTAGCGCGCGGGTTCACCTCCAGGACGTAGACGGTGGAGCTGCTACCCGAGTCGCCGGGCATGATGACGTACTGCACGTTCATCAGGCCGCGAACCCCCAGGGCGCGGCCAATGCGCTCGGTGTAATCGACGATGGCCTGTATTTCGGCCTCCGACAGGCTGACCGGCGGGTAGACGGCCATCGAATCGCCCGAATGCACACCCGCCCGCTCGATGTGCTCCATGATGCCGGGGATGAGCGTGTGTTCGCCATCGCAGACGGCGTCCACCTCGACCTCACGCCCCTCCATGTATTTGTCGATAAGGATAGGCTTGCCGCTGCCCACCTGCATTGCCTCGCGCATGTAGCGGCTCAGCTCGCCGGCCCCCTGAACGATCTCCATCGCCCGCCCGCCGAGGACGTAGCTCGGGCGCACCAGCACCGGGTACCCGATGGCCTTAGCTGTGACCAAAGCGTCCTCGACGCTGGTGATGGCTGCGCCCGGCGGCTGGGGGATGCCCAGGTGGGAGACAAGGTCCTCGAAGCGGCCCCGGTCCTCGGCGATGTCGATGGCCTCGGCGCTGGAGCCCAGGATGGGCATCGCCGCTCGCGCCAGGGGGTCGGCCAGGTTGATCGCCGTCTGGCCGCCAAACTGGACGATGGACAGCGGCGACTGGCTACCGTTCAGCCCCTCGTTCTCCAGGATGTCTCGCACCGCCTCTTCGTCCAGAGGCTCAAAGTACAGCCGGTCGCTGGTGTCGAAGTCGGTGGAGACGGTCTCAGGGTTGGAGTTGACCATGATGGCCTTGACCCCGGCCGCCTGCAGGACCCAGGCGGCGTGCACGCTGCAATAGTCGAACTCGATCCCCTGGCCGATGCGGATGGGCCCGCTGCCGATGACCAGGGCCTTCTCGCCGGGCAGAGGCTCGGCCTCGTTCTCCTCCTCGTAGGTGCTGTAGAAGTACGGCGTCTGCGCCTCGAACTCGGCGGCGCACGTATCGACCGTCTTGTACACGGGGCGAATGCCCGCCTGCTGCCGCAGCTCACGCACCTGCTCCGGCAGGCGGTCGGCCAGGGTGCCGATGCTCTCGTCCGGGAAGCCCAAGCGCTTGGCCTGGCGCAGGAGGTCGGGCTTCAGCGGCTCGGCCAGCAGGCGGCGCTCCATGCTCACGATGTTGTTCAGCTTGAGGAGGAACCAGGGGTCGATGCCGGTCGCCTGTGCGACTTCTTGCGGCGGGATGTCGCGGCGCAGAGCGGCCATCACCGCCCACAGGCGCTGGTCGGTGACCTCCCTCACCCACTGCAGGGGGTCCTCGTCCCGCCAGCGGGGGTCCTCCCACAGAAGAGAGCGGGCGCCGACCTCCAGGGAGCGCACCGCCTTCTGCAAGGCCCCCTCGAAGGAGCGGTCGATGGCCATCACCTCGCCGGTGGCCTTCATCTGGGTGCCCAACTTGCGCTCGCCCAGGGGGAACTTGTCGAAGGGCCAGCGCGGTATCTTCACCACCAGGTAGTCCAGCGCCGGCTCGAAGGCGGCGGTGGTCTTGCCGGTCACGCGGTTGGGGATCTCGTCCAGGCGCTTGCCCGCGGCGATCTTCGCAGCCACACGAGCGATGGGGTAGCCGGTGGCCTTCGACGCCAGCGCGGAGCTGCGCGACAGGCGCGGGTTGACCTCGATGACGTAGTAGGGAGCAGTCGAGGCGTCCTGCCACTGCCAGTCCACGACGTCCGGCCGCGGCGCGAGCGCGAACTGAATGTTGCAGCCGCCCTCGACGCCCAGCGCGCGGATGATCTTCAGACTGGCGGTGCGCAGCATCTGGTACTCTTTGTCGGTCAGCGTCTGGCTGGGCGCGACCACGATGCTGTCGCCGGTGTGGACGCCCATCGCGTCGATGTTCTCCATGTTGCACACGGTGATGCAGTTGTCGGCGGCGTCCCGCATCACCTCGTACTCGATCTCCTTCCAGCCCAGAAGGCAGCGCTCCAGCAGCACCTGCTGGATGGGGCTGGCCCGCAGGCCCCCGGACACGATGTGCTCCAGGTCGGCCATCGTGTGCGCGATGCCCCCGCCGGTGCCACCCAGGGTGTAGGCAGGCCGCACCACCAGCGGCAGGCCCATCTCGCGGGCCACCCGGCGGGCCTCGGCCAGGCTGGTGACGGTCTCGCTCTCAGGGACGGGCTCGCCGATCTCCTCGAGCATGTCCTTGAAGAGCTGACGGTCCTCCGCCATGCGGATGGACTCCACCGGCGTGCCCAGGAGGCGCACACCGTTCTGCCCCAGCACGCCGGCGTCGACGGCGGCCACCGCCAGGTTCAGGCCCGTCTGCCCGCCCAGCGTCGGCAGGAGGCCGTCGGGGTGCTCCCGCTCGATGATGCGCGCCAGCACCTCCACCGTCAGCGGCTCGATGTAGACGATGTCGGCGATGCCCTCGTCGGTCATGATCGTGGCCGGGTTGGAGTTCACCAGCACGGTCGTGACACCCTCCTCGCGC
>JAIVWR010000133.1:0-4055 GCA_048636435.1 Acidobacteriota bacterium
CGTGATGCGATACTGAAGCAGGGCCTCTTGGCGCTCCCGCAGCGCCGAGAATGACGCCACGCCGAAAAACTTGAGGAATGCGGCGACCGTCTCCCGCTTGTCCCGAGTCCTAGGTATATAGTCCCGTGCTCGCAGCTCCCGCACAGGAAAGAATTCGAGCCAGGCCTCTTGCTCCTCAAGCTGGCTCTTCTCCCGAAGGCGAGCCTTGCTTAGCTGGTACGACGCCTCAAGATTCACCCAGAAGTGCGCGGGGATTCCAAGCACCTTCTCCAGCTCGAGCGCTGTGTCATGGGTGATGCTCTTCTTTCCATTGATGATCTCGCTTATCTTCTGTCCCGGCCGGCCCGTTCTGTCGGCGAGTTCCTTCTGCGTCATGCCACGGGCCTCGAGCTCCTCAGCGAGGAGTTCGCCAGGTGGCACCGCCAAGTCTGAGAAAGCCCGATCATCGGTGTTAGTCACCATAATGCTTCGTGACCTCCTTGATCGTCACTGTCTCCCCATCCTCGGACGGAATGACTATGAGCCGCGAGCGCTTTGTCAGCGCCAGCGCCCACTCGCCCGCGCGCTGACCCTTCAACTCGTGCGCGTCAAACGCGCGGATGCGCTTGATGACGTCGAAGTTCTGCGCAGCGTAGATCGCATTGACCCTGGAAATGTACTTTCGAGCCACATCCGACCCCCATAGGCGAATCGCACGGTCGACCTCTTCATAAGCTCGGCCGAGTTTCCTGGTGCGGAAGACTATTCGCACTCTGCCTCTTCACCTTTCTTCACCTCTAGGGTGAACATTAGCACATGCCACCCCGCCATGTCAAGAGAAACTTCACCCCAGGGGTGAATATGTATGCGGCCGCCTACACCCGCCCCCGCAGCCCTCCGCCCCTCGTGATGGTATACTCGATGCTTGGCGAGCAGCGCCACCAACGTCATAGTTCCGTCAGAACGCTGTCAACCAGCAGGAGGCGTGTCTCATGCCTGAGCTAAAGTTCGGTGTGTTCCTCTGGCCGCTGCCCCTCGACCAGGCTGAGCGAGTGGAGGAGCTTGGCTTCGATTCCCTCTGGGTCAGCGAGCACATGCTTTTCTTTGTGCCCACCTTCGATGCCATTACCGTGCTGGCTGCCTTCGCCGCCCGCACCCAGCGCATCCTCCTGGGCTCAGCCATCCTCCTCTTGCCCCTCAGGCATCCTACCGTAGTGGCCAAGGAGGTGGCCAGCCTGGACATCATCTCCAACGGCCGCATCATCCTCGGCGTCGGTGTCGGCGGCGAATTCCCCCGTGAGTTCGTGGCCTGCGGCGTGCCCGTGAAGGAGCGCGGTAGGCGAACCGATGAGGCCATCGAGGTGATGCGCAAGCTCTGGAGCGAATCGGGGGTGAACCACGACGGGCGTTTCTTCCACCTCGAGGACGCTAACATGCAGCCCAAGCCCGTCCAGAAGCCCGGACCCCCCATCTGGGTCGCCGGGCGCTCGGAGGCGGCCATCAAGCGGGCGGCCAGGCTCGGCGATGGCTATATGCCCTATCTGTTCAGCCCGGAGCGCTATCGCGACAGCCTGGAGAAGGTATCAGCCTTCGCCCAGCAGCACGGCCGCGACCCGGCCACCATCGAGGCCGGCATGTATCAGTTCATCTGCCTGGCTGATACGCATGAGGAGGCCCGCCAGCGCGCCATCCAGGACCTCAGCATCCGCTACAACCAGCCCTTCGACCGCATCGTCGACCGCTACTGCGTGCTCGGCACGCCCGACCAGTGCGCCGAGCGGCTGGGCCAGTACGTGGAGGCGGGCGTCCGCCACTTCATCCTCGTGCCCATCGCGCCGCCACCCGAGCTGCCCACCCACCTCGAGGTCTACGCCCGCGAGGTCACGCCCAGGGTACGCGCGGCCGCGAATTGACGCTCGTCTGACGGGTAGGTTATGCTTTTTATGAAGGGTTTGATCTGACAACGACGAGAGGAGACTCATGGCAAAGATAACTGTCGAGGCCGTCGACAAGGTGCTGGACGAGATCCGCCCGGCTCTTCAGGCCGATGGCGGCAACGTCGAGGTGCTGGAGGTCAGCGAGGACGGCGTCGTCAAGCTGGAGATGGTCGGCGCCTGCGCCGGCTGCCCCATGGCCACCATGACCCTGAAGGCGGGCATCGAGCGCATACTCTTCGAGCACATCCCCGATCTCGTGGGCGTCGAGGCCTTCAGCGGCGGCCAGCGCGTGGGCGAGCTGTAGCCCATCGGAGGCGACGGGCGCTACAAAACAAGCGATAAGACAAAGGCAAGAGGGGTGCCACTCGGCACCCCTCTTCGTTTGCGTCGTTTGGCCCTGCTACTCTGCCTGCTCCAGCTCGAACGCCTTGTGGAGAGCGCGCACGGCCTCCTTCACCTTCGACTCGTCGATGATGCAGGTGATCCGGATCTCGCTGGTCGTGATCAGCTCGATGTTGATCCCCGCGTCGAACAGCGTGCGGAACATCGTCGCCGCATAGCCGGGTCCGCTCTGCATCCCCGCTCCCACGATGCTCACCTTCGCCAGACTGACGTCGGACAGTATCTCGCCGGCGCCTATCTGCTTGGCCAGCGGCTGCGCCAGCCTCATCGCCTTGTCCAGCTCATTGCGGGCGACGGTGAACGTGAGGTCGGTGATCTTCTCCGCGCTTGCGTTCTGCACGATCGTGTCCACGCTTATCCCCGCGTCCGATAGCGGCCCGAAAAGGCTCGCCGCGATGCCCGGCCGGTCCGGCACCCCGCGTACCGTCACCTTGGCCACGTCCGAATCGTGCGCGATGCCGCTTACCTTGTTTCGCTGCTCTACCATCTCAGTCCCTCCGTGAATCAGAGTCCCCGGCACGTCCCGCGTGCTGGATGCCACCAGAATGGGCATGTTGTACACCTTGCCAAGCTCCACCGCCCGGTTGTGCATGATCTTGGCGCCATAAGTGGCCAGCTCCAGCATCTCCTCGTAGCCTATCTCCTTCAGCTTCCGCGCATTCGGCTCGATGCGGGGGTCGGTGGTGTAGATCCCGTCCACATCGCTGTAGATCTCGCACTTGGCTGCCCCCAGGCCCACCGCCAGCGCCACGCCCGTCGTGTCCGAGCCGCCTCGCCCCAGGGTCGTGATGTCCATCTCCTCGCAGATCCCCTGGAACCCGGCCACGATCACGATCTTCCCTTCCTTCAGCTCCTTGTGGATGCGCTTGGGGTCGATCGAGAGAATGCGAGCGCGCCCGTAGCGAGTCTCCGTCCCGATGCCCGCCTGCGCTCCCGACAGGCTGATCGCCTGGTAGCCCATCGATCGCAGCGCCATGGCCATCAGGCTGCTCGATACCGTCTCGCCGGTGGACACCAGCACGTCCATCTCGCGGTCCTCCGGCTGATCGCTCATCTGGTACGCCAGGTCGATGAGCTGGTCTGTGGTCTTGCCCATCGCCGAGACCACCACCACCACGTCGTCGCCCTTGTCCTGGCGAGCGGCCACCCGCCGCGCTACGTTCTTGATCTTTTCGGCATCCGCTATCGAGGTGCCGCCGTACTTCTGAACAATGATAGCCATCGCTTTCCCTCAGCCCTTCTCCACTACTTGTGCTCCCGCATTGCTGGGAGCTGTGACGATCGTATGGCCTCTTGTGCCCTCACCGGCCGCTGCCTCCGCCATCGCCTGCGCGATCTCCTCCTCCCTCTCGGAGGCCAGCGCCAGGACGGTCGACCCGCCTCCCGACAGGAAGACGCCGAGCGCTCCCGCCTGACGGGCCGCCCGGAAGAGCGCCTCCATCGCCAGGAAGACCTTGGCCCGCGCCGGCTGGTGCAGCCGATCGCGCGTCGCCGCGTCCAGCAGGTCCAGCCTGCCGGAGGCCAGCGCCGCCACCAGCAGGGCGGCACGGCCAATATTATAGACCGCATCCTCCCGCGAGAGGAAGTCGGGCAGCACCTGCCGGCTCTCCTGCGTGGGCATCTCCATGTCCGGCACGAACAGGACGGCCTTCAGCCCCTCGGGCGCGGCCAGCCCCGCGTGGAACACGCTGTCGTCTTCGCGCACCGCCACCTGAAGCCCCCCGAAGAGCACCGGCG
>JAIVWR010000134.1:0-4035 GCA_048636435.1 Acidobacteriota bacterium
CTACCCCAACGCCATCGCCTTGCCCTACTGCAACGCCATCGGCGACGCCGACTGCTACGCCAACCGCTACGCCTGAGGAAAGCCCCACTTCTACCGCCAGCCCTACGGCGACTCCGGCTGCAACCGAGACGCCGGAGGTAACCCCCACGCAGACACCGCAAGCCACACCTTCGCCGAGCGCTGAGGGCGGCGAGGAGCCCAGCCCCACAGAGACCGCTGCTCCTTAAGGAGTGGCAGTCGGACCGGCTGTCGGCGAGATTCGGCCGGCCACTCGCAGGATACGCTCGTCCAGGCGCTGTGCCAGTCCGATGGCGTCATCCACTGAGGCTAAGGCTGTGGGAGCGGTGGCCCCGATGCGCACCAGGACGTTTCCCCGCCGGAAGTCCACCACGTGCAGACTTATCGGGACGTCGCGCGTGCCTATCGCTTGGCTGTCCAGGGTCACGAAGGCCAGCGATTCATCGCCAACAGTAGCTATTTCCACGGCGGCGGCATCCTCAAGTTGCCGCAGTTCCTCTTGCAGCCTGTCCGCGCCAACACGGAAGGCCTCGGCTGCTCCCTCCTGATCCTGGTAGATGGAGACGGCGCCGAAGAGGCGATAGACGCCGCTCAAGAAGGCCTGGGGGTCGCCGGCTGCATACTCGACTTGATAGCCATCGAGGCGGCCCCATTCCTCCAGGCGGCTCAAGCATTCGTCTCGCTCGTCCCCTTGAGCGCTGGCGCAGCTCTCGGTGTTGGTGACGTGCATGGCACTACCCTCGACCTCGAGGAAGTCCATGGGCACATCACCGATCTGCAGTGCGATGGCCTCGGCCTCTTCGATGAGAACCGCCTCCTCCTGACCATCGCCGCCGCCAGCGCAGGCCGCCACAATGATCAGGAAGGGGAGCAATAGAATCGTCAGGGGTAGGGTCAAACGCATAGTTCCATGCTTGCCCATAGTGCCCTGCCTGTAAGGGCTCTGTCAAGTTCAAGGGGCCTAAGGGTGATTGACAGTGCTACTTGGTGTTCCTAGAATGGGCGGTAGGATGGCTGACGAAACGGAAGGTGCCGGTGCCGGCAGTGGTCGGGAGGTTGCAAGCCTGTCGGAGGCTGCTGCCCTTTTTCTGTCTGGTCTGGCTCCCGAAGTGCGCCAGGGGATTCAGAGTGAGGTGTATCGCTTCGTCCGCTGGTACGGAGCGGATCGCCCTGTGGGCGAACTGCGTGGCCATGACATGGCGCTCTATGCTGAATCTCTGGGCACTGCCACAGCCGATGTCGTCCGTCGGGCTGAGGCCGTCCGTTCGTTTCTGGCCTTCGCCAAGAAGAAGGGCTTGACCACCACCAACCTGGCCACTCACCTGCGCCTGCGCAAGAGCCCCGCGAGTACTGAGGGCGGTGCGGTCATGGCGGCCGCGCCGTCTCAACTGACGGCTGAGGGGCAGGCCTCCCTCAGTGCTGAGCTGGAGGCTCTAAAGGCTCGGCGGCCCGGCATCGCGGAGGAGCTGCGGCGGGCGATGATGGACAAGGACTTCCGCGAGAACGCCCCCTTGGACGCTGCGCGCGAGCATCAGGCGCATGTGGAGGGGCGCATACGCCAACTGGAAGCCATCCTGAAGCATGCAGAGGTGATCGGGGGTCAGACGGCTCCAGGGGCTAAGATCCACCTGGGCAGCACCGTTATTCTGCGTGACCTCGCGTCGGGGTCAGCGGTGCGCTACGTACTGGTGAGCCCAAGCGAAGTTAGCCCCGCCGAAGGCAAGATCTCTATCGCGTCGCCCGTTGGCAAGGCGATCCTAAGTCGCACCGTCGGCGACGAGGTGGAGGTCTCAGTGCCGGCCGGGAGCCTCCGCTTCCGCATCGAAGAGATACAGGGCTAACCCCTCGACCTCGCTCCGCTTCTGCTGGTCTGTTAGCGTATTTCGGTCGCTGCTTGTGGGCCCTACTTTCGCTCGCCGATGGGGATGTAGGGTAGGTCCATAGGCCCCACGTACTTCAGCAGAGGTCGCAGGAGGATGTTGTCGCTCCACTGCTCGGTGTACGACGCCCTGCCCCACGACGCCATATCTTAGCCGGGTTTCCCCGGGTGCCGTCGTGGATGCGCGTTTGTCGTTCAGCCGGAGGGTCTGTCCTGAGGCTAGGTAGTCCCCGCAGCCGTGTCCTCCAGCATCTTGGTGGTGAGGGACTTGGGTCGCTCGATGGGATAGGCAAGTGCGCGGTCCCAGATGATGTTGGCAAGCACGCCGATGCCCCGGCCGACACCAAACAGCACCGTGTAGAAGTCCCACTCGGTCAGGCCGTAGTACCACTGCAAGACGCCCGAGTGCGCGTCGACGTTCGGCCACGGGTTCTTGACCTTGCCCTGCTCGCTGAGCACATCCGGAGCCACCTTGAAGACCATGCTGACGAGCTTGAAGAGCGGGTAGTCGGGCAGGTTCTTGAGGCAGAACTCGCGTTGCGCGGTATAACGCGGGTCGGTCTTGCGCAGCACCGCGTGCCCGAAGCCTGGGATCACCTGGCCGGCCTTCAAGGTATCCCAAAGTGCCTCGCGTACTAGTTCCTCAGTCGGTTCCTTGCCATCCAGCTTCTTCTGGAAGTTCATCAGCCATCGCAGCACTTCTTGGTTGGCCAGGCCGTGGAGCGGGCCGGCGAGACCGTTCATCCCGCCTGACAAGGAGTAGTAGGCGTCCGACAGGGCCGAGGCGACCAGGTGCGTGGCGTGCGCCGACACGTTGCCCGACTCATGATCCGAGTGGAGGATGAAGTACATGCGGGCGACATCGTCGTAGGGCTTGGGAATGCCCATTTGGTGCGCGAAGTTGCCGCCGAAGTCGAGGTCCTCGTTGGCGGGGATGTGGACGTCCGCCCCGTACTTCATGCGGTAGATGTAGGCCGCGATCGACGGGAGCTTGGCGAGGAGGTTGGTGCAATCCTCGTACATCGGGTCCCAGTAGTCATCCCTCCTCATGCCTTCGGCGTAGCGCTTGGCGAAGATTGACTCACGCTGCAAAGACAGGATTGCCGCCGAGAACATGGTCATCGGATGGGTATCGCGCGGCATGGCGCGCAGCAGGTCCATCACATACTGGGGAACCGCACGGCGGGCCTTGAAGTCCTCCACGACCTCCAGGGTCTCCTTCTCGGTCGGTACGTCACCGGTGAGCAAGAGGTACCAGAATCCCTCCACGTAGGGGTACTCGCAGCCCGGCACCTTGGGCAGCGCCGCGAAGGTCTCGGGGATCAGCTTGCCGCGGAAACGGATGCCCTCCTGCGGATCCAGGTACGAGATGTCGGTGAGGAGGGAGCGGACACCACGTGCGCCACCGATCACTTGTGCGATAGTTACCTCACCCACCTTGACGTCACCGTGTTCCTTGAGCAGCTTTTGGGTGCGCGGACGGTGCTCCTCGATCTTCTTCAAGAGCGCTTCCTTTAGTTTCGACACGAATGCCCTCCTTCTCCTGGCCTCAGGACAAAAAATAAAGAGCCCCCCAGGGCTCCTCATGAGAATTTTCTCTGCCCAGCATAGTTACCAGATTATGACTCCCGCGACATTATAGTCCTGCCGGTGGGGCTTGTAAACCCTTTCACAACCATTGGTGACCAAGGGTGTCATTATGGAATCGGCTTGACCCTCCCTTCGGCAAAGCACGATAATCGCCTCAGGGGGAGTGACGTGCCTACGCTGCGGTTGGGGTTGGCTCAGATAAACACCACGGTCGGCGACCTGGACGGCAACGCCGCCAAGGTCTTGGAGTACGTGGATCGGGCGCGAGAGCTGGGCGTCGACCTGCTCAGCTTTCCGGAGATGACTATCACTGGCTACCCGCCGGAGGACCTGCTGCTGCGCCCGCAGTTCATCCGCGACAACTTGGCTGTCCTGCAACGGGTGGTGAAGGGCTGCCAGGGCATCACGGTCGTGGTGGGTTTCGTGGACCGCGACCACGATGTCCATAATGCCGCCGCCATCATCCACGACGGGCGGTTGGTGGACGTCTACCACAAGCAGTTCCTTCCCAACTACGGCGTCTTCGACGAGCGCCGCTCCTTTCAGGC
>JAIVWR010000135.1:0-4008 GCA_048636435.1 Acidobacteriota bacterium
ACCCGGATAATCCCTTCAAGGACTGGTTCTTGGTTTTCATCCCCTATTGCACAGCGGACTTCCACTGGGGGAACAGCACCCAGACCTACACGTCAGAGGGTGAGGAGGACGTAGTCATCCATCACAAAGGGTTTGTGAACGTCAGCGCAGTTCTGGACTGGATAGGGGCCAATTTCGAGCGGCCGGAGAAGATCTTCGTGTCCGGCTGCAGCGCGGGGAGCTACGGCTCGATCATGGGCGCAGCCCACATCCACGAGCTCTATCCCGACGTGTCTCTCTACCAGCTCGGAGACGCCGGCGCCGGCGTCTCCACGGAGGATTTCGTCCAAGACAGCTTCCCGAACTGGAACGTCACAGAAAACATCCCGGACTGGATTCCGGCGCCGGACGGCTCCTGGGCCGAGGTTTCGTCGCTCGCCGACCTCTACATTCCCGTGGCAGACTACTACCCCGACGACCGCTGGTCGCAGTACAACGCCGCCCACGACGACATCCAGACGCTCTTCTACCGCGCTATGGGCGGCAGGGACGACTGGGGCGAGCTGATGCTCGCCAGCATGCAGGAGATCCAGGACAACGCGCCCAATTTCCACTCCTACACCGCACCGGGCGCAATCCACTGCATCACCGGCGACGACATCTTCTACACGCGCGAGGTGGAGGGCGTCAAGTTTCACGACTGGGTGGACGCCATGGTCAACGACGAGGCGTGGGACGACGTGATGTGCACGGACTGCGAGACCGACCCCGAGGCGCAATAGCAGCCCCGCGCCTCTCGCTCACGGGGCCCCTGCCCCAGAGCCGCCCTTGACGGCTACCGGGCCGCGCTTCCCCCGGGCGGGCCTACGGCGACGGGCCTGCGGGCAGCGCCTCCGGCATGGCCAGGCCGAGCTCGTCCGCCAGCCGCTGTAGCATGCCCACCACCGGCGGATGGAGGGGGATGCCTTTGGCCAGCCGCTCCTCACGGGCCTCGAACTCCCGCTGGCCGGCGACCAGCACCCGTTCGGCCCCCGCCACGGTGGGCGCGCTGCGAAACGTCTGGAGCATCTCGTCCATCATCGCCTTGAACTCCTCCACCGGACCAAAGCCGTCGACCCGCAGGGCGCCGAAGAAATGCCCCACCACGTGCTTGATGTAATCGATGTGGAGGCTGTAGCCGAGCCCCGGCAGAACACCAGAGAGGATATCCACCACTACCGCCAGGTCGTAACCTTTGTAGGAGGCAGCCTCAGGCGTCGAGCCCAGAGGCAGCAGCCAGCCCTTGCTCATGATCCGCGTGATGTCAGTGGATGGGTTGCCCTCCTCATCTGCCCCCCAAGTCGGAGGGATGGGCTTGCCCTCCTTCCTCGCTATCTCGAACTTCCCGTGGGCGGCGACGCTGGTGGCCATATCCAGCAAGAAAGGGTAACCGCTGGCGACAGGTGCGGCCACGGCAATGGGGTTGGTGCCGAGCATGCGCCCTCTCCCGAAGGTGGGCGCCATCAGGGGAGGGCTGTTGGTGGTGGCCAGGCCGATCATGTCGTGAGGAACGGCCATCAGCGCGTAGTACCCGGCAGCGCCGTAGTGGCGACTCCTGGTCACGGCCACCATGCCCGTCCCGCACTCCTTCGCCTTCTGGATGGCGATGGACATCGCCCGATAGCCGACGACAGCGCCCAGGCCGCCGTCGCCGTCCACCAGGGCCGTCGAAGGGGTCTCATGGACAACCCGGATGTTGGGGCGGGGGTTGACCAGCCCCTGCTTGAATCCCAGCGCGTAACTAGGATGAACCATGAGGTGGGCGACGCCGTGGGATTCGATACCCATCAGGTCGGCCTCCACCAGGATCTTCGCCGCCAGGCGCGCGTCGTCGGGCGGCACATCCATTCGCTGTAGGGCCTGGTCGACGAAGTCGCTCAGACCGGCGGCGGAGAATCGCTGCAGATCAGTCACCGGGCTTGCTCCTTTAGCTAGCGGCGCATACCGCGCTACTGGTACGTGGGGCCACCGGCGGCCCCGGTTTCGGTCCGGCGAACCGCCCGCACATCTTCCCCAACCGCTCGGGCCATCGCGCCGGAATCGGAGGAGACCAGAACCATACGAAACCCCTCAGCTATACGCTTGGGGGCAGTCGCAGCGCTGGAGTTGACGCCGGCCACAACGTTGTGGCGCCGGCATGCCTCCAGGATGCGCTGGCGGGCCTCGGCATAGACAGGCAGGTCGCCGTCCATCTGCGGCGGCACGCCGAGGGAGATGCTCAGGTCCATCGGCCCAATGTAGACTGCGTCAACGCCCTCCACGCTGAGAATATCGTCCAGGTTCTCCAGGGCAGCCGTCGTCTCTATCTGGGGTATGCAGGACAGCTCCTGGTTGGCATAGGCAAAGTAGTCCAGGCCCGCGTAGTAGACGGCGCGAATGGGGCCGAAGCTGCGAATGCCCTGAGGCGGGTAGCGGCAGGCGGCTACGGCTGCCTCCGCCTCTGCCCGGCTGTTCACCATGGGCACTATCACTCCGTAGGCCCCGGCGTCCAGCATCTTCATGATGATAGCCGAATCGTTCCAGGGCACGCGCACGAAAGGGGTTGTCGCCGTGGTAGAGATGGCCTGAAGCATAGCTAAGGCCGTGCCGTAGTCGATGAGCCCGTGCTGCATGTCGATGCACAGCCAGTCCAGGTTCTGGTGAGCCATCACCTCGGCCGAAAAGCCGCTCGGCATCATGAGCCACCCACCGAGCGCCGGCCGGTCCTGCTCCCAGAGCCGTTTCACCGCGTTCTCGCGCATGTTTCTTGCCTCCACTGAACCGCAAATAGCTGCTCATTCCTTAGCACCCCAGTGAACTGCTGTCAACTGCGCTCCGCCGCCAATGCCGAACCGCCCAGAGCGTGCGTCTTCCTGGGACACGAGCCTCAGTGTATAATCTTCGCTGTAGCTCACTAGTCAGTTCCCAGGGGAATTGGGAGTCGCAGGAGAGAAACCATGAAACTCAAGGTGCCGCAGCTTTTCTGGTACGACAACACCGAGCTGGAGCTGGATTTCCCTGACTCCTGGGACGTTCACTTCTTGCCCCCCAAGGGCCACGACCGCCCAAAGCTGACGCCTCAGCAGATAGAGCAAGCATTCGCCAATCCCATCGGCACGCAACGCATTCGCGACCTGGCGCGGGGCAAGAAAGAGGTGGTCATTCTCTTCGACGACATCACTCGCCCCACGCGGACCTACGAGATCCTCCCCTACGTCCTGCGGGAACTGGAGCAGGCGGGCATCACCGACGCCCAGATCCGCCTCATCGCGGCCATAGGCACCCACGGCGCTCACGACAACCACGCCCTGCGCAAGAAGCTGGGCCAGGAGACGCTGGAACGCTTCCCCGTCTACAACCACAATCCGTGGGAGAACTGCACGCCGGTGGGCAAGACCAGCCGCGGCACGCCCCTGGCGGTCAACCGTGAGGTCATGAGCTGTGACCTCAAAATCGGCATCGGCTGCATCCTCCCCCACCCCCAGGTCGGCTTCGGGGGCGGAGGCAAGATAATCCTTCCGGGCGTATCCCACATCGACAGCATCGACTATTTCCATAGCAAGGTGATGGGCATGGCCCCCCAAACCACGGGAATGGGTAACTACGACGAAAACGTCATGCGCTTTGAGGTCGAGGAGGCCGCCAAGCTGGCCGGTCTCGATATGACAATCGACGGCTTGCTGAACCTGCGGGGTGAGTTCTCAGCCCTGTTCGTGGGCGATCCGGTGCTGGAGCATCGAGAAGGGGTGAAGCTGGCCAAGGAGGTCTACGCAACCGAGGGCATCTCGGGCGTGGACATAGCGGTGACCAACGCCTTCGTCAAGTCGAATGAGGCGGCCATCTCCATCTTTGCTGCCATACGCTCCATCAAGCTCCCGGGGGGCACCATAGTGATGATCATGAACGCGCCGGAGGGCCAGATCACCCACTACCTGCTCCGTAGCTTCGGGAAAACCTACGGCGGCAGACACTACACCCAGCGAACGATACCCGCCGCATTCAAGGTCATCG
>JAIVWR010000136.1:0-4002 GCA_048636435.1 Acidobacteriota bacterium
CGGCCATCAAGGACCTGGCGGCCATGGTGGCTCTGTACCGCCCGGGGCCGATGCAGCACATTCCCACGTACACTCGGGCTAAGCACAAGCTGGCGGATATCCGCTACCCCCACCCTGACCTGGCGGACATCTTGGACGAGACCTACGGCGTGATCGTCTACCAGGACCAGGTCCTGCTTATCGCCCAGAAGTTCGCGGGCTACACGCTGGGCGAGGCGGACGTCATGCGCAAGGCGATGGGCAAGAAGATCCCTGCTGTAATGGCCGCGGAAGAGGAGCGCTTCGTGGCCGGGGCCAAGGCGAACGGGTACAGCGAGGCCGAGGCCGACCAGGTCTTCAAGCTCATCGAGCCGTTCGCCGGCTACGCCTTCAACAAGGCGCACGCGGTCTGCTACGCCAACATCGCCTACCAGACAGCCTACCTCAAGGCGAACTACCCCGCCGAGTACATGACGGCCGTCCTCATGATGGCGGAGCATCACCCGGCGGGCACCGCTCAGCGGGTGGCGGAGGCCTACCCGGAGTGCGCTCGCTTGAGCATCAGCGTTCTGCCGCCGGACGTCAACCACAGCCGCGTCAGCTTCGCCCTGGAGAGCCAGGAGGACGACAGCCTGGCTATCCGCTTCGGCCTGGCCAACATCAAGAACGTGGGGGCGGGCATCGTGGAGGGGATCATCGAGGCGCGCGACGAGGGCGAGCCCTTCGCGTCCATCGAGGACTTCTGCCAGCGGGTCAACTGCCGCTATCTGAACAAGCGGGCGCTGGAGAGCATGATCAAGGCGGGCGCCTTCGACTGCCTAGGCGAGCGCGCGACCCTGCTGGCGAACCTGGACCGCCTCATCAGCATGGCGCAGAGGGCCCAGAAGCTGCGGGAGTCGGGGCAAGCCACCCTGTTCGACATCTTCGGGGAGAGCGCGCCCGGCCCAAGCCTGGAAGCAGCGGAGGAAGAGCTGCCGCTGGCCAGACAGCTCGCCTGGGAGAAGGAGCTTCTGGGCGTCTACGTCTCGGAGCACCCGTTCACCCGGGCCGCCGCCGCGCTGAGCCACCGGGTCACCGCCATGTGCAGCGAGGTCTCGGCGGAGATGGTAGGGCGGGAGGTGGTGATCGCGGGCATCGTTGCCTCGACTCGCCAGATCCTGACCCGCGCGGGCCGGCTCTTCCTGGCCGCTGAGATCGAGGACCTATCGGCGAGCGTGGAGGTCACCGTCTGGCCCGATGTCTACGACCAGACGCGCGATCTGTGGGCCGAGGGAACCATCGTCATCTTGAACGTGCGCGTCCGCATGCGTAACGACCGCCTCCAGCTAAGCGTGCAGAAGGCCACCGCCTACCAGGAAGGGAGCAACCCAGGGCCGGACGGCGGCAATTCTCGCGCTGAACCGCGTGGCGCACGCAAGAGGGCGGCCGCCCGACGCGCCCTGCGGGTGACCCTCAGAGAGACGGCGGACACAGAGGGCGATCAGGAGCGGCTGCGGGCGGTGATGAGCGCGCTGGAGGAGTTCGAGGGGGAGGACGAGGTGCTGCTCGCGATCCGCCAGCAGGACGGGGACGAGGTACATCTGGAGCTACCGCGGGCGCGCGCCTGCGACGAGCTGAGCCAGCGGCTCAGCGCCGCGCTGGGCGAGCAGGGCGCGGTGGTGCTGTAGGCTACCGCCTCACTCCTCCACTATCTCCAGCGTGTGCAGGATGTTGCCTTCGCCGTCCTTGATCTCGATGACGACCTTGGCGGGGGTCTCGCTGGTCAGCACCTTCACCAGGCCGTAGTTGTAGATGTCCAGGTTGTAGAACTCGTCCGTGATACCGGGGAGAAGCCCCTCGAGCAGCTCGATCGAGACCTCCAGGTCTTCCAACTCCTCGCCAATGGTCTCCCTGGCTATGGGCCCTATGATTATCTCCATGCAGCCGTTCTCCAGGGTGTTGACCACAGCGCCGTGGAGGTCGGTCGTCAGGAAGATGACGTTCTCGATGCTGTTGTCGGTAATGAAATTGAGCAGCTCCTCTCGCTCGGCGGGGTAGCCCTCCCAGCGGTCGTAGGGGAGGAGGATGAACTCGCTGATGGGCACCTCGTTGATGATGAACTTGAACTTGGCATCGGAGTCCAGGAGCGCTTGCTTGAACCACTCTTTCTGCTCCGTGCCCAAAATGGTGCGCGAGGGGTCGCGGAGGCCTTCCACGCAGGCCTCGTCCCCTATGCGGGTGGGAAACTGTAGCGTCTCGCCCTCTTCGTCCAGGCAGAAGGCCTCGGCGCTGCGGTACTGGCGCTCGTCCAGGATGAACAGCTCCACGTCCTTGCCCCAGCGGAAGCTTCGGTAGAGGCGGTTGGGGTCATCGGGGCTCTGGCGGATGGGATTGTACTCGAAGAAGGCCTGGCGGCCGGCGGCCAGCATGTCGGGGTCGACGGTCTCACCGGCGAAGTCGTTGACCACCTCGTGGTCGTCCCAGATGGCGTAGGTGGAGGTAGCAGCCAGCAGCTTGAGCAGGTGCTCATCCTCTCGATTGTCCTTGTAGAGCTGGCGGTATTCGGGCAGGGTCGTAGCCGTGGGGAAGCCCTCTACCTCGGGGTCGGCGATGACCGTATCGCCCAGGTAAACGAAGAAGGCGGGGGCATCCTGAACCACCGTAGACAGAAGAGTGAAGGGCTTGAGGTGCGCGGCCGAATCGGCGGAATAGGCGAAGACGACATCGCTGGCAACATCCTCCGCGGGAGCGGTCAGGAACGTGCCGGTGGCGCTGGCGGTGCCGTCGGGGGAGAGGAAGCGATAGAAGTAGCTCTCGTCGGGCTGCAGGCCGTCGATGGCCACCTTGACCACGAAGTCGTCCTCCGCCTTCGCCTGCAGCTTCTCGCTGGCCACCACCTGCTGGAGGGCGCCGATGTTGAGCCCGTAATAGGATAGTTTTTCCGGGAACACCTCCACCCTGATCTCCTTCGCTCGCGCGGGAACGACCACCGGCACCACTTCTAACCTGGCCAACGCTGCCTTGCCGCGGACAGTCAGATCAGATATGAAGGTGAACTGCTCCCGTCCATCAATGGGGTAGGCCTTGAGCCGGTAATGGGTGGCCCAGGGTTTTTCTTGCACGATGACCGAAATCGGGCGGTTAATTTGCAGATAGGGGCTGGTCAGCGCCACTTTGCGCAATCTCTGTCGCACCTGTTCGGCATCATGTTCGGGGTGCAAATAGAAGTCAGCCACGCATAATTTCTCCCTGTTACCATTGTTGTCATTGTAAATGGTCGAGTCCCAAAGTTTCTTGTGCGGAATCAGGACCACAGAGTCGTCCGGCGTCCTTATCTCGACAGCCCGAAACCGGATTGACGTGACTTCCCCATAGGCATCGCCAATCTGGATCCAATCGCCAACGCGGTACGGCCGCTCATAGATGGTGACAATCCCGGCGAGTAGACTGCTAAAATACTCTTGAAACGCAAAGCCCAGCCCAATGGCAATAACACCGGACGCGACCAGTAATTTTTCTGGCGTCGGATCAATGATCAAGGGTACGATACCTGCTACTGCGCCGGCGACGATGGCCAGCTGCAAGAGCGGTATTAGAGGTAATAAATGGAGACGGAATCGACTGGGCGCCCGCCTTGCCAGCCAGGGAAACAACCATTGCACAAATCTTAGCAAAAGCCAGGCGGCGACAATGATTAGAATGATGCGCACGTAGTTAATCTGAGTGATATCTTTCAGCAATTTATCGGTTCCGACCATGGGAGGACTCTCCTGAATACAACCCGGGATTAGGGTACTCGGGGATTGAATAAAGGTTGCCCGGCAGTTACTGACCTGCAAGCAACTTACTAAACAAGAAATGCTCCGCTTTGAGCACTCTTATCTTGAGAAAGCTTTATTCGAGTCAATAAATGCCAGCATTTAACTACTATGAATTCGTCGCTCTGATCGAGCCTACGCTCGTGAACATGCCTTCTTTTTAACAACGGTTATTCAAATATCGTCTACCAGATAGCCTTCATTTTCCATGAAGTTCCGCACGGTC
>JAIVWR010000137.1:0-3979 GCA_048636435.1 Acidobacteriota bacterium
GTGCGACCGGCCTTGCGGTGGTTGCAGGCCTTGCAGGCGGCGACGACGTTCTCCCAGTCGTGCTGGCCGCCGCGATTGCGGGGGAGGACGTGGTCGAGGGTGAGGTCACGGGTGCGGCGTCCGCAGTACTGGCAGGTGTGGCGGTCGCGCAGGAAGACATCGCGGCGGCAGAGGCGTCCGCGGGGCCGAGGTCGTCGGATTATGTAGACGAGGCGGATAACCGCGGGGATCTCGAAAACGAAGGAGAGGCTACGCAGGTAGCCCCGCCCGTTCTCCAGCACCTCGGCCTTGCCTCTGTCCACGAGGACGAAGGCGCGGCGAGGATTGCAGACGTTGAGCGGCTCGTAGTTCTGATTAAGAACCAGTACGGCTGTATCTGCCATAGCGGCATAATAGCAAAAACGATTCTGTGTTGCAATCAGGCGGCGGCTGGGGGCGCTATTTCTGGCAGTGGCGGCAGAAGCTGGTGATGCGCTGGTTGGAGGTGATCTCGGTGATGGGGGAGGCGCACTTGGGACAGGGCTGGCCACCGCGGCGGTGCACCTTCAGGTGGTCTCGGTACTCGTCCACAGGTAGGCCCTCGCTCTCCACGCGGTCGGCAACGATGGCGGCTGCTTCGCCCAGGATGGAGCGGATGGCCTGATGGAGGCGGACCTCAGCGTCCTCCGGTAGCTCTGTGCGCTTGCGGTAGGGGTGGATGCCGGCGGCGAAGAGGATCTCGTCGGCGTAGGCGTTGCCGATGCCGGTCACGAGGGTCTCGGTCCGGATGACGCTCTTGATCTGGCCACTGAAGCGCCTGAGGCGCTCTCGAAAGGCCTCCTCGGTGAATTGCTCGGACAGGGGCTCGGGGCCCATCTCCTGGAATTGGGGCACCTCGTCGAGGCCGCCCTCCTTCACCAGGTAGACCTTGCCCATTCGCCTGTCATCAAAGTAGCGCAGCTCGTGGCCGTTGTTCAGAGCGAGCACGAAGCAGGTCTTGGGCCGCCGCTTCTCCTGGGGCTGGCGGTATTGAAAGCGACCTGTGAGCATGGGGTGGATGGCGAGGTAGTCGCCGCTCCGCAGGGAGAAGAGGAGGAACTTGCCCCGGCGTTCGACCTCGCCGAAGACGTTGCCGGTGAGGGTGGCGATGAAGTCGTCCTTGGGGACGCGTATCACGATGGGAATCCTGACGGTCACCTCCTCGATGGCGACGCCAGGGAGGCGGCGATTGAAGAACGCGCGATAGGCCTCGAGGTCGGGCAGTTCAGGCATGAGGACTAGGCACTCTCCATGTAGCGGGGGTAAGAGCCAAAGATGCGGAAGAAGGAGGCCTGGGCCTCGACCGTCTTCAAGGCCTCGGCCACGAGCTCGTCGGTGCGATGGCCGGCCAGATCGAGGAGGAAGATGTACTCGCCGAGGCGCTCCTTGGTGGGGCGCGATTCCACTTTGGTGAGATTGATGCCGCGGCTGGAGAATTCCTCCATCGTGCCCACCAGAAGGCCGGGCCGGTCATCGGCGAAGGAGAAGGCGAGGGAGGTCTTGTCGTTCCCTGTGGAGGGGTGGTCGGTTTCGGCGAGGACGACGAAGCGGGTGAGGTTGTCGGAGCGGTCCTGGATGTCGCGGGCCAGGATCTCGGCGCCGTAGAGGTCGGCGGCGCGGCGGGTGCCGATAGCGGCGGCGTTCTCGCGGGCCATCATCTCCTCTACGGCGGCGGCCGTGGACAGGGCGGCGACCATCTCTGCCTTGGGAAAGCAGCGCTCCACGAAGCGCCGACACTGGCCGAGGGCCTGGGGGTGGGACAAGAGCAGCTTGACGTCGGCGGCCTGCATGCCCGGGCGAACCAGGAGGCAGTGGCCGACGGGGAGGACGAGCTCGCGCCTGATGGAGAGGCGAGACTCGTGGATGAGGATGTCGAGGGTGTCGGTGACTGAGCCCTCAATGCTATTCTCGATGGCCACAACCCCCTCGTCGGCCATGCCCGAATCGACAGCGGCGGCGACAGCGGCGACGCTGGCAAAGGGCAAGAGCTGGGCCGTGGGGTCATGGCACAGGGCCGCCTCTTCGCTGAAGGTGCCCGCTGGTCCGAGAAAAGCGATGCGCTTGGTGCTCATTGCGTCTCTTTAACGGGGGCGGTGAAGACAGCCCGCAGGGCATCCTTGCTCTCGCGGCGGCAGACCGCGATGACCTCGTCGCCAGCGCGAACCGAGGTGTCGCTGGTGGGAATACGGGGCACCCCTTCCTCGTCGATGATGACGGTGATGAGGCACTGCTGGGGTAGGAGGAGGTCGCCCACACGCTTGCCGACCACCGCCGAGTACGGTGGCACCTTAGCCTCGACTATCTCCAGGCCGCCGCCCTTGATGGTCAGGAGGGGTATGAGGGGGTGGGAGGGAAGCTCCTGCTCGATGTTGGCCAGAACGAGGGTGGTGGAGCTGACGGTGGTGTCGATGCCGAGCTTTCTGAATATGGCCTCGTTCTTGGGGTTGTTGATGAGGGCCACCGTGCGGCGGACGTTGAACTTATTCTTGGCCATCTGACATGCCACCAGGTTGTCCTCATCGTCGCCGGTGACGGCGATGAACAAGTCGGCACGGCCGGTCCCCGCCACCTCCAGGGTGATGCCCTCGCAGCCGTCGCCTCGCAGGACGATATCGCCCAACTCGTCGGCCATATGCTGGCACTTGGCGGCGTCCTTCTCGAGGACTAGCACCTCGTTGCCGTCCTCGACGAGTTGCTTGGCGAGATAGTAACCCACCTTGCCACCGCCCACGATGATGATATACATGGCTAGCCCTCGCTCTTCGGCGTTTCCGCCGGCTCCCTCTCTAGAGCCTGCTTGAGCAGTTGCGCGACTTCTTTGGTGGGGCTGATGGTCTCCAGGCCGAGGTTGCGATAGAGCTCCTGTCGGATGGGGTCGAAGATGCGGCAGACCACCCTGGGGACGCCGAAGATGTGCTTGGCTATCTGGCAGGCCATGACGTTGCGGTTGTCGCCCGGCGTCACAGCCACAAAGGCGTCGGCCTCGGCCAGGCCTATGCGCTGGAGGACATCCTGGTCGATGCCGTTGCCGACGACGCAGCTCCCTTTGAAGCCGTCGGGGAGCTGGCCAAAGGCATCGGGGTCGATGTCCAGGATGACAACTTCTTGGCCTTCACGGTCGAGGAGGGTGGCGAGTTCGGCACCCACGCGACCGCAGCCCATGATGACAGTCTTCATCTCACTCGACCATAGGCAGGCGAATAAGCCATACCTCACCGGGGGCGTTTTCCAGCACGTACTGGGTGATCTTACCCAGGCGGAACTCGCCGGGCAGCGGCGCCGGCTTGCCGCCCCGCGGCCAGGCCAAGCCCGCCCCTTCTGCGAGGGAGCGCTTATAGCCGACGCCCAGGATGATGCCGTCGACGCCCCGCTCGATGGCCTCATCGATGATGGCGTGGGCAGCGTCTCGCGCCTGGAGAAGCTCTCCTTCCACCGGGAAGTCGACTTCCTCGGCGCGCTGCTCAGCGCGGTCTAGAATCTCTTCACCTTTCACGGCCTCAGACCTCAGGTCAGCATCCAGGGGCAAAGAGCGGTGCACCTCTATGACATAGACGACGTAGACCTTCCCCTTGTTGCGCTTGGCCGTCGTACAGGCCATGTAGACGGCCTCCATGCTGGCGTCCGAGCCATCGACCGGCACCAGGATGTTACTGAGCGTCATGCGAAGCTCTTCTACCCCTCCCAGCCACAACCAAATAAACCTGCCCCAAAAGCGAGTCAATTATATAGACAGCAAGAGGCAACCGCAACACAAGGCGGGGATTGTGACTAAGAACGGAGGGCGGCTAAGCCGCCCTCCGCTATCTTGGACGATGGTCGTTTGTTGCCTAGGGGTCGACGGGCATGTCCTTGCACTGCGCCCCGCTGGCGGTGATGAGCACGAGCAGGCTGTCGTACTTGTCGACGGTGGTCAGGGTGGTGATGCCCGGGTCATCAGGGACGTAGCGCTTCCAGGCCGCGC
>JAIVWR010000138.1:0-3950 GCA_048636435.1 Acidobacteriota bacterium
GTGTGACGGCCTGGATGCCTCCCACCAGATCGCACAGGGTTGGGTTTTGGAGCAGGTTGTCCAGTGTGTTGCCGTGGGCAGTGCCGACGAGTTGCACCCCCCGCTCGGCGATGGTCCGCGCTGCGACCGCTTCTAGCTCGCGGCCGATCTCGTCAATGATAATCACCTCAGGCATGTGGTTTTCCACGGCCTCGATCATCACCGCGTGCTGGAATTCGGGCCTGGCCACCTGCATCCGTCGTGCGCGGCCAATGGCTGGATGGGGGATGTCGCCGTCGCCACCGATCTCGTTGGAGGTGTCCACCACCACGACCCGCCTGTTCATGTCGTCGGCGAGGTAGCGGGCCACTTCCCGCAGCATCGTCGTCTTGCCGACGCCGGGGCGGCCGAGCAGGAGCACGCTCTTCTCCGTGCGCACGAGGTCCTCGATGATGCGGATGGTGCCGAAGACGGCGCGGCCGACGCGGCAGGTGAGGCCGACGATGCGTCCCTGGCGGTTGCGGATGCAGGAGATGCGGTGGAGGGTGCGCTCGATGCCGGCGCGGTTATCGCCGGTGAACTCGCCGATGCGGGATGTGACGTTTTCGATGTCCTGGGGGGAGACCTCCTGCTCGCTGAGGATCACCTCTTCGCTGGGGTAACGGGCCTCCGGCAGCCGGCCCAGGTCCAGCACCACCTCCAGCAGCTCGAAGTTGTCCGGCCGCTCAAGCAGCGGGCCGCGAACCTGCGGCGGCAGCACATCGAGCATGGCGTCCAGGTCGTCGGTTATCCTTAGCGTGTTCATTCTACTAGCTCACAGGGTACGCCTGCCGGACCCCCTCCGCTACGGGGACAGCCTCCTCCACAGGTCGAACCAGACGGTTCAGCAAGACCGCGTACTCGGCCACTGCCCTGAAGCCTAGCTCCTCCAGGCGGCGCGCCACCGCCTTCTGGTATTCGGGCACCAGACAGAGGATGGGCCGCCTGCCTCCCAGATAGCCCAGAGCGGCAGCCAGCAGGTCGTCCAGCGGGACCACCTGCCTTCGCTGCGCCAGCAGGCTGAAGCGGCCCGCCCGATTCCTCTTCGACATGCGCAATGACGCCGCGGGGCCTTCTGTCCCCGTCACTATCAGGTGCTGGCAGTGGCCGTTCTCCTGAACGCCCACCCACTCGCGCAGGGTGGCCGCCTCGTGGCGGCGCACCGCTACGGGTACACAGGCATTGTATAGCTGGAACAGAGGGAGAACGTCGGCCGAGGTACGCTCCCGCAGCGGCAGCTTCGCTGGCTCCAGGCCTTGCGGTGCCCTATCGATAGCCAGCAGATGCTCCTTCAGGTAGGGGAAGAAGCCGGCCTGCCGAATCGTCCCCAGGAGCGGGCTGTCGGCCTTCAGTCTGAGGAAGACCTTCTCGACCCTCGCTCGTCCCAGTCCCTGGCTCAACTGCTCCAGAAGCGTCAAGCAGAGGGCTTCGTCCTCCTGCCCGACGACAAGGTGGTCCACCTCCCAGGCGCTGGGACCAGAGCGCCGCCGCGCCGACGCCAGACCGTAGGCTCTCAGCCCACGAACGGCTATCCAGGTATGGCGACGGTCGGCCAGTGGGAGCCACGGCTTCAAGGTGCTCTCCAGCAGACGGAACCCCGTGTCCACCAGGCCCAGCCGCTCCCAGGTCTGGGCCTCATTGCGGTACGCCGCGCCGAAGGGCGGCTTGCCCGTCGCCCAGAGCGACGCCAGGAGCGCCAGATCGACCGGCCGCAGAGGCCTGATGGTCGCGGGAGGGCTACGCTTGCTCATCCTTGTGCCTTCGCACCATATCGATAAAGTAGCGGTGAAAACGATCGTCTTCCGTCAGCTCGGGGTGAAAAGCGGTGGCCAGGGCGTTCGCCTGGCGCACGGCAACCGCGTTCCCGTTGTCCAGCTTGGCCAGCACCTCCACTCCGTCGCCCACCTCTTCCACAATGGGCGCGCGTATGAAGACGGCATGAAAGGCCTGCTGGCCCAGCGCGGGCACCGCCAGGTCGGTCTCGAAGCTGTCCACCTGCCGCCCGAAGGCGTTGCGCCGCACGGCGATGGCCAGGGCGTCCAGGGTGGGCCACTCCAGCCCGCTCGCCCGCTGGGCTAGAACGATCATGCCGGCGCACGTGCCCCAGATGGGGAATCCGTTCTGGGCCCGCTCTCGCAGGGGCTCTAAGAGGGCGAACTCGGAGATGAGACGTGTCACGGTGGTGCTTTCGCCGCCGGGGATCACCAGCCCGTCCAGGCCGGCTAGCTCCTGCGGGTGGCGCACCTCTTGCGCCGCGATGCCCAGTCGCTGAAAGATGCCGATGTGCTCAGCGAAGTCACCCTGCAGCGCCAGGACGCCAATCTTGGTCACAACATCCACCAATTACAGTAAACGCTCCAATTCCTCACGGGTCAAGCGGGCTTGTCGCAGGACGCTCGCCAAGGTGCCTTGAGCAAGCTCGAGGTAGTCGGGCACGATAACCACCAATTCGCCTCCGTTCGTTTGCTTCTTGAGCTTAATGTGGCTACCTCGTCGAGAGGTTATGGTGAATCCATTGCGTTGCAGGGCGCGGATCACCTGTCGCGCGCTAAGTAGCTTAGGCACTGACTACTAGAGGCCTGATCTTGCGAAGCTGGGGAGGAGTCTTGACTTTACCCGTTTCGTCGTCCTGGACGTAGAGCAGCACAGCCTCTTCAAGGTTACGGAGCGCCTCTTCCTCGGAGCGCCCCTGGCTGGTCACACCCAGATCAGCGCACTCGGCGACAAACCAGGCGTCCTCTTGCCAGATGACAGCAGTAAGTTGCAGCTTCATTCTGTCTCTACCAGCCTCTCACGGCTAGGCGCTCCTCGTCGGGCATGGAGCGCACGTCCAGCCCGCGCATCGGCTCTCCCAGCCCGCGCGATACCTCCGCGACGATCTCGGGGTCGTTGTAGTTCGTCACCGCCTTGACGATGGCCTTGGCTCGCTGTTCGGGGTCGTCGGACTTGAAGATGCCGGACCCCACGAACACGCCCTCAGCGCCTAGCTGCATCATCAGGGCAGCGTCGGCGGGCGTCGCCACACCCCCGGCGGCGTAGTTGACCACCGGCAGGTGACCCGCCTCGTGCACCTCCTTCACCACCTCGTACGGTGCCCCCAGCGTCTTGGCCTCGGCCATCAGTTCGTCTTTAGGCATAGAGTGCACCCTGCGGATGCCGTCCATCACCGCCCGCATGTGGCGCACCGCCTCCACGATATTGCCCGAGCCGGCCTCGCCCTTGGTGCGGATCATCGCCGCCCCCTCGCCGATGCGCCTCAGCGCCTCGCCCAGGTCGCGGCAGCCGCACACGAACGGCACCTTGAACGGCCACTTATCGATGTGATGGGTCTCGTCGGCGGGGGTCAGCACCTCCGATTCGTCGATGAAGTCCACCCCCAGCGCTTGCAGCACCTGCGCCTCCGCGAAGTGCCCGATGCGGCACTTGGCCATCACCGGGATTGTGACCGCCTCCATGATCGCCGCGACCACCGCGGGGTCGGCCATGCGCGCCACACCGCCCGCGGCGCGGATGTCGGCCGGCACGCGCTCCAGGGCCATGACCGCGCACGCCCCCGCCTCCTCGGCGATGCGGGCGTGCTCCGGCGTCACCACGTCCATGATCACGCCGCCCTTGAGCATCTGGGCCAGGCCACGCTTGACTGTATCTGTGCCGACTTGCTTCTCCATTAGTCCGTTCTCCTTGCCGATATCACGACTACCACAAACAAAAACCCCACTGCTGGGGTAGGGCCGTGGCAGAAATCGTCGTATCAACCCGCGCAAATCACGCCCGGATTCGCCAACGGTGATCCAGATCCAGGTGTACAACCGATTCTACCATTCCGCCCGCTTTTGTCAACCGGGCGGGGCACAGGATCTTGACGGAACGCGGGCCAAGAGCTAGGATGCCTACCCGAAGCGGAAACTGTCGAGGCAGTCGGGCCAGACGCG
>JAIVWR010000139.1:0-3846 GCA_048636435.1 Acidobacteriota bacterium
CCATGCCTATGACGACGTCATCCTCCATGTGGTCTTCTGGGACGACGATGGGGAAAACACCTGTCTGGCCTCGGGCCGACGGGTGCCGGTGGTGGCTCTGGGACCCTGGGTGGCCCGGCGGGCGGAAGAGTTGCAAGCTTGGCTCTGTCGTCCTCCTCTTTGGCAGGAGCCCTGCTGCAGCGCTAACCAACGGCTGGGGACGGAAGCGGTTGCCGCCATTCTGGATGACGCGGGCGACCGCCGCTTTCAGGAGAAGGCGGGTACCTTCGCCGCCGCCTTGGTCGAGGAAGACGGCGAGGAGCTCCTCTATCGAGGCATCCTGGAAGCCCTCGGCTACAGCCAGAACCGCGAACCCTTCCGCTTGCTGGCGCGGGCTCTGCCCTGGCGGCAGCTCCGCTCCCGCATCCGAGCTCATCCAGCGCAGGAGCGGGTACTGGCTGCCGAGAGCGCCCTCCTCGGAAGGGCTGGCTTTGCTGGCCTCCTGGCCGGAGACCCGGGCGCGCTCCTCCCCTGGCGCCTGGTAGGGATCAGGCCAGAGAACCATCCGGCGCGGCGTCTGGCGGGCGCTGCCCGCCTCTTGGTTCGCTACCTGGGAAAGGGGCTATTGACTGGCCTTCTGGAGAAGGTAGCGGAGGCGTCTGTGGAGAGGCCCCAGGTGCTGACGACAGCCCTGCGGGTGGACGCTGGCCTTATTGGGCCCGGCCGGGCCGACGAGATGGCGGTGAATGTGGTGCTGCCCTTCACCCTGGCCTGGGCCCAGGCCAGGCAAGACAAGCGGCTGGCCCAGGCGGCCCTGACCCTCTACCAGCATTATCCAAAGCTCTCCCCCTACGGCATCCTGAGAAGGCTGACCGCCGCCCTGGGCCGAGAGCTGACTGCGGGCGCCCGCCGTCAGCAGGGGATGCTCCGCCTCTTCCACCGCTACTGCCGCCAGGGCGGCTGCAACCGCTGTCCGCTCGCCTAGATGGTCGAGGGACGGGGGGTCAAGGGGCAGGCATCTGGCGGCCCTTGCCACCGTCTTCGAGTGAAGATAGGATGGGCGTCGCCCTGACCGACGGCGGTCAGGACGTGAGAGCGAAGTCTGGAGGATGAGCCATGAGACCGAAAACGGCTTTTCTACTAGTCTTGGCCGGCTTGGGTGCGCTGGTGGGTGGTTGTGGTGGCGGCGAGGAGGAAGCACCCGCAACACCCGCCCCCAGCCCGGCGCCTACCACCGAGGAGACGCCCACTATCTCTTTGCCCGACCCTCGCCTCAAAGGAGAGATGACTTTGGAGGAGGCAATCCTGAAAAGGCGGTCCAGGAGGGACTTCAGAGACTCCCCCCTAACCTTATGGGAGATCTCCCAGGTCCTTTGGGCTGCCCAGGGCATCACCGATAAGACAGGGCTCAGAGCCGCTCCTTCGGCAGGAGCACTTTACCCCCTGGATCTCTATCTTGTGGTGGGCAAGGAGGGGGTGGAGGGACTAGGCGAAGGGGTATACCACTATCTTCCCCAAAGCCACTCCTTAGAGCCTACGCTGGAGGGGGACGTTCGCCAAACTCTAGCCCGGCTTAGCTCAGGGCAGATGTCTATTGCTGAGGCCCCGCTGAGCTTGCTGATTACCGCAGAGTATGAGCGCACTACCGAGAAATATGGGGATCGGGGGGTGCGCTATGTCCACATGGAGGCGGGACATGCGGGACAAAACGTTTACCTTCAGGCTGAAGCTCTGGGGCTGGGAACGGTGACCATCGGAGCCTTCCAAGACGAGGAGATCTCTAAGGCATTGAACCTTCCCCGCAGCTATAGGCCCCTTTATGTGATGCCTATCGGCCGTGCACAGTAGCAGCAACGCCAGACCGGCGAGCGCGGCCCTGGTCGTGGGCCAGCGGCCGTATCGTCACAGGAGGTCTCGATGGCCAGAACCCCTATGGTTCGGTGGGTAGAAAGGCGATTAGAAGGGCGGCGAACTCGGGCAGATGGCGCACCAGGGAATAGAGCTCAGGGAGGATATCCTGCGCCTGGAGGGAGAGGAGGCCCTCCATGACTTGGTCGTCGGCAATGGAGTGCAGGGAGGTAGTTGTCAGGAGAAGGGCATCCCCAGCGGCCACCTGGCAGCAGCTGAAGCTCGGGTAGAACTCGGCGGCGATGCCGATGGGCTCGACAGCCGTTGCCTCCTGGGGGGATAGCGCCCGTAGCTGGCCTTGATGGCGGCAGTAGGCGAGTGCCGGCCCCGCCTGGGCCAGGTAGGCCTCGGCCCCTCGCAGCGCCAGACAGGTCGCGCCAGCGCCCACCCGGTGCTCCCGCAGGCTCCTATCGTTCCAGTCGCGCAGGTGATTGTGAGCCGCCCGCAGAGAGGCCAGGAGAGCACCGGTGACGGATAGCCTCTGCTGGCGGAAGAGGCGGCCGATGACCGCCACCAGGGGCTGACAGAAGTCCTCGCTGCCCGGGAGGGAGGGCTCCACTAGGACGTAGAGATCAGCGGCAAGCGCGCCGCCGCGAGCGGGGAACGCGCCTACCCAGGGACCCTGCTCGCAGGCCTCGCCGCCAACAATGCAGAACTGACCGACCCAGATCTCGGTAACCATTCTCCCGTCCAAGGATTATAGCACCCTGTTTGGCTGGGTGAGCAAAACATCTGGCGGTTATTCTCGGCCGTTATGCGGTGCTGCCTGGGAGCAGGCATGAGCTGGGACAGCGGTTTCAGGGGCTGGCCGCCTCAGAGCTAAGAGGCGTCTTCATCGGCGAGGGGGCGAATGCGATAGGTGCAGGACCGCTCGCCGCGCAGCAGGCTTCGCACCAGGCGGGTGTCGGCGCCCGTGAGGAGACGGACGAGCTCGAGGTGAAGGGTGCAGACCGAGCTGTCCTGCTTAGCCATCTTGGAGAGGGGGCAGGTGAACTCGTGCAAGAAGAACTCGCCGTCCCGCTGCTCCCAGTCCGCCAGGCAGCCTTGCTCCTGCAGGATGAGCGCCGTCTCCTCCACTCGCTGGGCCAGGCTCTTACCCTGCACTCGTTCCCAGAAGGACTCGGCCAGCCGCTGGGCTACTCGGTGGAGCAACTGATAGAGGCGCTCGCTCCCCTCCTCGGCCCGAATCTCCTCCAGGAGGGCGATGGCCAGTTCATCGTAGCCCTTGGGGAAGAGGGTCTCGGCCTTCTCGGTAAGGGTGTAGACCAGGGTGGGGCGTCCCACCCGGCCTCGCTCCTCGCTCGTCAGCACCAGGCCGTCGCGTTCCAGGACGGTGAGGTGTTGGCGGATACCGGTGGAAGTGAGACGCAGAAGCTGGCCCAGTTCCTTGACGGTGGCCCGGCCATGCCGCTGCAAATGCTCCAGGATCTGCTGGCGCGTCGTCTGCATTACGTCTCTGCTTTGCTCGGGGCGAAGGAACTGCTGTATTGAATCCAGGCCGGTTCGATTAGTTTAGAGTGTTTGCAAACAAGATTCTATCACATCTGTCAAAAAAGGTAAACATCCCCCGGCGTCTTCTTCACCCGCGCGAATATCTGGTCTATGCTTACAATGCTCTCACCCGGGTGGTGGAGATACTGCTGGAGCAACAGGAGGCGAAGGGGAGCTAGACGAAAGCGCTGCCTACTCCAGCACGATCTCCCCGCTCTTGCCGCCCGACTTGCGCGCCAGGCGCACCCCCTCGATGCGTATCCCCCTGTCCACGGCTTTGCACATGTCGTAGACGGTGAGGGCGGCCACCGCCACCGCCGTCAGCGCCTCCATCTCCACCCCCGTCTTGCCTGTCGTGCGCACGCTGGCGGTAATGTGCAGGGCGCTCTCTTTTTCGTCGGGCTCGAGCTGGACGTCGATGTCGGTGAGCAGGAGGGGATGGCACAAGGGGATCAGCTCGTGGGTCTT
>JAIVWR010000140.1:0-3764 GCA_048636435.1 Acidobacteriota bacterium
CGTCCCTGGTCCTTCCCGGCGTCCATCGTGCCCATGCTGGTGGGGGGCGCCCTGGCCTATCGGGCCGACTTCTGGGACTGGCCCCTCTTCTTGCTCACCCTCTTGGGCGGCCTTTTCTTCCACATCGGCGCTAACCTCACCAACACCTACTTCGACTTCCAGCGGGGCGCTGATACCGTGGAGCACGCCGACGACAGGACGCTGGTGGACAGCATGCTCCGGCCCAGAGACGTCCTCCTGCTGACCGGGGTCTTCTTCCTGGCGGGCGTGGCGATCGGTGGCTATCTGGCCTCCCAGAGCGGCTGGGGGCTCCTGGCGCTGGGCGCTGCCGGGCTATGCTTGGGCCTCTTCTACACCGCCGATCCCCTGGGCTACAAGTATCGAGCGCTGGGGGATCTGGGCATATTCATCTCCTTCGGCCCGCTGCTGGTGCTGGGTTCCTACTTCGTGCAAGCGGAGAAACTGGGCCTCTTGCCCCTGCTCTTCTCCCTGCCCCTGGGGTTACTCATCGTTGCCATCCTCCACGCCAACAACTATCGCGATGCCCAGGCCGACCGACGGGCTGGCGCCAGGACTTTGGCCCAGCTCTTGGGCGAGCGCGGCTCGCGGTACGCCTACTACTTCCTGGTGCTGACCCCTTACGCCTTCGTGATAGCCTTCGGGGCAGCCGTCACTCCCTGGGTCTTGCTTGCCCTTCCGACAATCGTGTTGCCCCTGAGGATGATCCGCCAGTTGAACGTCGCCGACGAGGAACTGGGGCAGGCTCTGGCGTTCCTGCCCCAGCAGACGGCCAATCTCATCGTCGTCTTCGGGGGGTTGATGGCCCTTGGTATTTTGGGAAGCGAGCTCGTATGACGCATACGCGCGCCTGCCTGCGGGCGGGCAGACTCGAATAGAAGTGGGGTGAGGCAAGGATGATCGACAGCGGCGACCTCCGCAAGGGGACAACCATCGAGGTGGACGGCGTGCTGTACCAGGTGCTGGACTTTCAGCACATCAAGATGGGACGAGGCTCCGCGCAGGTGCGCCTGAAGCTCAAAGACATCCGCGCCGGCCACATCATCGAGCGGGCGGTTCAGGCGGGCACCAAGTTTTCGCGGGCGCGGGTGGAGCGCCAGCCAGCCCAGTACCTCTACGCCGACGGCGACCTGCACTACTTCATGAACACCGAGACCTACGACCAGATCGCCCTCAACACGGATCGGCTAGGCGATGCCCTTCAGTATCTCAGCGAAAACGCCACCTGCCAGCTCCTCACCCACGGCGACCAGGCCATCGGCATCGAGTTGTCAGCAGCGGTCGAGCTGAAGGTGGCCCACACGGACCCCTGGGTCCGCGGCGATACGGCCCAGGGCGGCAACAAGCCCGCCCGCCTGGAGACGGGCCTGATGGTGCAGGTGCCCCTGTTCATCAACACCGGCGACGTGGTAAAGGTGGACACCCGCAGCGGCGAGTATCTCGAGAGGGCCAGCGGTCGATGATGGAGGTCTATTCGGTAGGCCAGGTCGCTACCTACGTCCGTGAGCTCCTGGAGACCGACGCCCATCTGTCGGACCTCTGGGTAGAGGGTGAGGTCTCCAACCTCACTCGCTCGGCGGCCGGCCATACCTACTTCACCCTCAAGGATGAGTCGAGCCAGCTTCGCTGCGTGATGTTTCGCCGCCAGCACGCCGGCACGCCCCTTGAGGATGGCACGCAGGTGACGGCCCACGGCCGCATCTCCTTCTTCGAGCGGCGGGGCGAACTGCAACTGAACGTCGATTTCGTCCAGCCGGCGGGTGTAGGCATCTGGCAGGCCAAGCTCGAGCGCCTGAAGGCCCAGCTCGAGGAGGAGGGGCTGTTCGAGCCCTCGCGCAAGCGGCCGCTGCCCTCCTTCCCGCGGCGCATCGGCGTGGTCACCTCCCCCGCTGGCGCCGTCTTCCACGACATCTGCAACATTGTCGGACGCCGCTGGCCCCTGACCGAGATCGTCCTGGCTCCCACCCCTGTGCAGGGGGACGAGGCGGCGCCGGCCATCGTGGAGGCACTGTCAGCGCTGAACAGCGAATCAGATATCGACGTGATCATTGTCGCCCGCGGCGGCGGCTCGGTGGAGGAGCTCTGGCCCTTCAACGAGGAAGTCGTGGCGCGGGCCATCTATGCCAGCCGCATACCGATAGTATCGGCGGTGGGCCACGAGACCGATTACACCATCGCCGACTACGTGGCCGACCTGCGGGCTCCCACCCCTTCGGCGGCCGCCGAGCTGGTGGTGCCCGACCGAAGCGAGGTCTCACGCCAGATCAGGGGCTCTATGGTGACCATGGAGGGGTGGATGGCCGGCCAGGTGGCTCGCCATCGAGCCGGAGCGGACCAGCTCCTGCTCCGCCTGCGTCGCAGCGTCCCCAACGTGGAGCAGGAGAGGCAGCGACTCGCTCTCCTCCTGCGCAGCGCTCAATCAGCGATGGCCCAGAGCCTGAACGGGGCAGGGAGCGCCTGAAGGCCTATGCTCTGCAGCTTCGCTCCCTGGAGCCCAGGGGCACGCTCGCCCGCGGCTACGCCCTCGTGCAGCGGCGAGCCGATGGCCAGGTGGTGCGCAGCGTGAGCCAGGTCAAGGGCCGCGAGCGCCTGGACGTGCACGTTGCCGATGGCCGCTTCCCGGCGGAGGTGTCGAAGCAGTATGGCTTCTAAGGCCAGCGGAAGCTTCGAGGAGGCCTTCCGCCGCCTGGAGGAGGCGGTGGCCAGGCTGGAGGAGGGCGGTCTGCCCCTGGAGGAGGCCCTGGCCCTCTACGAGGAGGGCATGAGCTTGGCCAAGAGCTGTCAGGAGCTCCTCGACCAAGCGGAGCTCCGTATCACTCGTCTGCAGGAAGCGTTCGCCGCCTACCGGGAGGAGGCCTTGAGGGGGCTGCATGAGGATGAGCCCACCTACGCCCCCGGGGACGAGGAGGACGAGCCCCTTGCTGAAGGCTGACCTCCATACGCACACCTACTTCTCGCCCGACTCCCTCACATCGCCCGAGAAATACGTACAGACCTGCCTAGAGCGGAGCATCAACTGCGTGGCCGTCACCGATCACAACGATATCGGTGGTGCTCTCGCCGTCGAGAAGTTGGCGTCCTTCAAGGTGATCATCGGTGAGGAGATCGAGACCTCGGAGGGTGAGATCATCGGCCTCTTCCTGCAGGAGAAGGTGCCGGCTGGGCTCAGCGCCGAAGAGACGGTGCAGCGCATCAAGGAGCAGGGCGGGCTGGTCTGCATACCGCACCCGTTCGACCGATTCCGCGGCGAGCACCTGGCCGAAGCGGCCCTCATGCGCGTCCTGCCCCAGGTGGACATCATCGAGGCCTTGAACTCACGCACCACCTTCCGGCGCGACAACGAGCACGCGGCTCGCTTCGCTCAGGAGCACGGCCTGGCAATGTCGGCGGGCAGTGATGCTCATTCCACACGAGAGCTGGGGCGGGCCTGCGTGGAGATGCCCGAGTTCGAGGGCCCGCGGGGGTTCCTCGAGGCCCTCAGAGAGGGACGCATCGTGGGGAGATTGTCCAGCCCGTTGGTGCACCTTTGCAGTCGCTGGGCCTGGCTGCGACGCCGCTTTCGCTGGCGGCCAACAGAATAAAGGGACGATCATGCTGCATATCGGCTGGTTCTCCACAGGGCGCGATGAGGCTGCCTGTCAGCTCCTGGAGGCGGCCTGGCAGGCCATCCAGGCGGGCGAGCTGAACGCCCGCATCGCCTTCGTATTCAGCAATCGCGAGCGGGGGGAGAATCCGGCCAGCGACCG
>JAIVWR010000141.1:0-3746 GCA_048636435.1 Acidobacteriota bacterium
ACAGCGACGGGGACCGCATCGGAGACGCCTGCGACCCGAACCCGAACACGGCCGACGGCGCGGGCATCCAGGTCACTCTGACGTCCACGGTGACCATTACCGGCGGGGTGGCGGTGGAGACGCCTGAGCCTACGGAGGAGCCCACCGAGGAGCCTACGGAGGAGCCCACCGAGGAGCCGACGGTCGAGCCCACGGAGGAGCCGACGGTCGAGCCCACGGTCGAGCCCACGGTCGAGCCGACGGTCGAGCCCACTCCCGAGCCTCCTGTGGTTGGCGGAGCCGGCCTGCTAGGCTCCGACGATGGCGGCTTCCCTGTGTGGGCCATATACGTCATCGGCCTGGCGGCGGCCCTGATGCTGGGTGGCATCGGCACGGCGGCTTCGGTCGTCTTGCGCCGCAGACAGTAGAGCTTCTGACCTTAGCTAGACCCCAAGAGGCCGGCTCCGCTTGTCGGAGCCGGCCTCTTGTCATTGGGATATGCCAAGGAGGCCGTAACAGAGCAGCTTCCGCGGCGTCCTAATTGATAGCCTGATTGCGAGTCCATAAGGGAGGAAATACCATGCCAGTACGGATCGGTATCAACGGGTTTGGCCGTGTTGGTCGGCAGGTGTTCAAGGCCATCCGCGATTACCACGGCAGCGCCCTGGAGGTGGTGGCCGTCAACGATCTCACCGACCCCAAGACCAACGCTCACCTCCTGAAATACGATAGCAATTACGGCGTCTTTCCCGCCCGCATCGAGGCCAGGGAGGATGCAATCCTGGTGGACGGGCAGACGGTAAAGGTTCTGGCCGAGCGCGACCCGGGAAGCATCCCCTGGGGCGAGTATGGGGTGGAGATCGTGGTGGAGGCGACGGGCCTGTTCACCGATGGCCAGAAGGCGGTGGCTCACACTAAGGCCGGGGTCAAGAAAGTGATCATCACCGCCCCCGCCAAGAACGAGGACCTGACCGTCGTGCTGGGTGTCAACGAAGAGATGTACGACGCCCGGAAGCATACGGTCATCTCCAACGCCTCCTGCACCACCAACTGCATCGCCCCGGTGGTGAAGGTTTTGCACGACGACTTCGGCATCGAGAAGGGGTTCATGACCACCATCCATGCCTACACCAACGACCAAGTCATCCTGGACACGGTCCACAAGGACCTGCGGCGGGCTCGTGCCGCCGCCCTGAACATCATCCCTACCACCACCGGGGCGGCTCGCGCTGTGACTGTGGTCATGCCGGCGCTGAAGGGCAAGCTGGACGGCATGGCCTTGCGAGTTCCCACGTCCACCGTCTCCTTGTGCGACTTTGTAGCGACCCTGGAGAAGACGATAACCAAAGAGGAGGTAAACCAGGCCTTCAAGGACGCCGCCTCTGAGCCGCTGCGGGGGATCCTTGAGTACATAGAGGAGCCCCTGGTGAGCATCGACTTCAAGGGCAATCCCGCCAGCTCCATCGTCGACGGGCTCGCCACTATGGTCATCGGCGACAACATGGTAAAGGTGCTGGCCTGGTACGACAACGAGTGGGGCTACGCCTGCCGCACAGGAGACCTCTGCTCGTACATCGTCCAGAAGGGACTCTAGAACGCCGGGACGCGGCCAAGTGCTGGCGGCGCACTGAGAAGCGCGCGGGGCCAGTGCTCACCCCAGCTTCTCGGCATGCACCTTGAAGTGCTCCGTCCCCAAACGTCCGCACTCTATCTCCGGATCGTAGCACTGTGCGTGCATAAGCCCCACCTGGTGACCTGTCGTCCCCAAGGGTACTAGAATGTTTCAAGCTGTTGCCGGGTGGGAGCTTGGGCTGCCGTTTGACGGCGCTGTGCTGCCGCTCTAAAATCGGAATAGTCATGTTCGAAGGGCTAAGCGAAAAGCTACAGAAGGTGCTTCGGCGCCTGGGCAGCCGCGGCACCATCACCGAGAAGGACCTGGACGAGGCCCTGCGAGAGGTGCGCGTGGCCCTTCTGGAGGCCGACGTCCACTTCAAGGTGGTGCGGCAGTTCGTGCAGCGGCTGCGAGAGCGAGCGTTGGGGGCTCATGTACTGGAGAGCCTCACCCCCATGCAGCAGGTTGTCGATATCGTCAATGAAGAGCTAATCGAAACCCTGGGCGGCAGCCAGAGCCAGCTCCAGCGGGCCAAGCAATCGCCTACGGTTGTCATCCTGGTGGGCCTAAAGGGCTCGGGCAAGACCACCACCGCCGCCAAGCTGGCGCTCCATCTGCGACGGGGCGGCGACCGACCCCTGCTGGTGGCGGCCGACCCCCAGCGCGTGGCCGCTGCCGAGCAACTGGAGGCCCTGGGTAAGCAGCTCAACATCGCCGTGTACAGGGAGGACGGGGAGAGTCGCCCGCTCCAGATCTGCGAGCACGCTTTGAAGGAAGCCCGCCGCGTGGGCATCACCACTGTCATTGTCGACACCGTGGGCTATCTGCAGATAGACGAGGAGTCCCTGGCGGACGTGATCGAGCTGCGGCGCCGCCTGTCGCCGAGCGAGGTGCTGATGGTAGCCGACGCCATGACCGGCCAGGAGGCCGTGCGGGCGGCCGAAGAGTTTCACAAGGCCCTGGGCCTCACCGGCCTCATCCTTACCAAGCTAGACGGCGACGCCCGCGGCGGTGCTGCCCTCTCCATTCGGGCCGTGACCGGCGTTCCCATTAAGTTCGTGGGTATCGGAGAGAAATCCGACGCCCTGGAGCCTTTCCATCCCGACCGCTTGGCCTCCCGCATACTGGGCATGGGCGATATCCTCACCCTGGTGGAAAAGGCCAAGGCCACCATCAGCGAGGAGGAGATCGAGGAACTGGGGGCGCGAGCCCGCCGAGGCGCCATCACCCTGGAGGACTTCCTCGGGCAGCTCCAACAGGTGCGGAAGATGGGGCCTCTGAGCCAGCTGGTCGCCATGATACCGGGCCTTTCCAGCGTCGCTAGCCGTTTGGAGGACGTGGACGAGAGCCAGTTCGTGCAGATCGAGGCTATCGTCTATTCCATGACGCTCCAAGAGCGACGTTACCCGGACGTCATCGATGCCAGTCGCCGCCGCCGCATCGCCCGTGGCAGCGGCACAACCACCAGCGATGTGAATCGCCTTCTCAAGCAGTACCGCGAAGCCAAGAGGATAATGCAAATGGTGGCCTCGGGACGGGGTCCACGTATCGCACCGGGAGCGCCCTGGCCACGCTAGACTGAAGGACAATTTCTGCTATCCTTTATGGGAGGTGACTCCTTGCTAAAGATCCGTCTTTCCCGCGTTGGCAAGAAGAAGAGGCCAGCCTACCGCATCGTCGTGGCCGACTCGCGGGCCCCCCGTGATGGCGCTAATGTCGAGATCATTGGTCACTATGACCCCTTGACAGAGCCGCCGACCCTCGTTATCAACGAGGAAAGAGTGACGCACTGGCTAGAGCACGGCGCTCAGCCCTCGGAAGCGGTCGCTAAGCTTCTGGCGAGAAAAAGCGCTGGCGACCAAGGGGAAGAGGAACCTACCCCGCCTGCGGCTGAGAGCGAAGGTGAGGGGGAACCTGGTGCTCCTGAGACCGAGGGCGAAGCCGATCGGGAATCTACTGCGGCTGAGGCCGAGGGCCAAGCCGACCAGGAATCTACTGCGGCTGAGGCCGAGGGCCAAGCCGACCAGGAATCTACTGCGGCTGAGGCCGAGAGCGGAGACAAATCATGAAGGACCTCATCGAGTACATGGCCCGGGCCATCGTCGACTACCCGGATGAGGTGGTGGTGACGGAGGAGGAGGAGAGAGACTTCATC
>JAIVWR010000142.1:0-3695 GCA_048636435.1 Acidobacteriota bacterium
CAGTACCGGACGCATCCTGGCCAAGGCAGTGAACTGCCTTCAGCCGGCCGACGGCGAGCCGTGCAATACCTGCGAGTCCTGCCAATCCTACCTCGAGGGGCGGGCCATGGACCTGGTGGAGATGGACGCCGCCAGCAATCGCGGCATCGACGAGATCCGCAAGCTGCGCGACCGGGTGGGCCTGGCGCCGATGGCTGGGGAGCGCAAGGTCTATCTGGTGGACGAGGTGCACATGCTCACCGCCGAGGCCTACAACGCCCTCCTCAAGACGCTGGAGGAGCCGCCGCCCCACATCATCTTCATCCTGGCTACCACCGAGGCGCACAAGGTGCCGGCCACCATCATCTCTCGCTGCCAGCGGTTCGACTTTCACCGTCTGCCACTGGCGGCGGTGGTCTCCCGCCTGGAGCACATCTGCCAGCAGGAGGGCATCCAGATAGAGGCGGCCGCCCTCCAGGAGATCGCTCGCAGCGCCAGCGGCAGCCTCCGCGACGCCATCAACCTGGTGGAGCAGCTTAGCAACTACTACGGCTCGTCGCCCAGCCTGGAGCAGGTGCGCGACTCGCTGGGCCTGACGGCCGATGCCCGCGGTCGCCAGTTGGTGCGCCACGTCCTGGACAAGGACCTGTCGGCTGGGCTGAAGCTGATCGCTGCCGTGCGGGACGACGGCGTGGACATGCGGCAGTTTCAGCGAGAGGTGGTGAACTACCTGCGGGCGCTGCTCGTGGCGAAAGCGGGCGCGGAGGACACGCTGGACCTGGCGGCGGAGGAGGTGGAGGAGATGCGTTCGGTCTCGTCTGCTGCCTCCAGCGAGGACATCCTGCGAGCGCTGCACGGATTCGGCCAGGCCGACTTCCGCGACGATCCTCAGTCATCTCTCCCCCTGGAGCTGGCTCTGGCCGACCAAGTGTTGGGGCCGAGCGCTGCTGCCCAGGTGGCAGCCGAGGAGGCGGAGCCCGTCGTCCGGCCGCCATTCCCGGCGGGCCGTCAGGGGGCACCGCGGCAGCCGCCCAAGCTACGGGCGCGCCTCCAAGAGACCGAGAAGCCGGCCCCGAAGCAGCCGAAGCCTGCCGCGCCATCCGGCGAAGGTGAGAGGGAGCCGTCTAAGGCTGCCGCGCCATCCGGCGAGGGCGAGAGCCAGGCGGCCGAGGCCGCTCCTGCGGCAGCGACGACGGCGGCGGGCGATGACCTCCTGCAGCGCATCCGCCTGGCGTGCAAGGGGGTGGATCATCGGGTGTCCGCCTACCTCAACGGAACGTGCGAGATCAAGTCCCTGGAGAACGGTGTTCTCGTCCTGGCATTCTATCAGCAGTCTAACTTCCACAGGGAGAAGATCGACACGCCGGACAACCGCCGTATCGTGGAAGAGGCAGCCTCGCGGCTTATGGGCCAGACCATCACCCTTGAGTGCACGGTGTGCGAGCGCCAGAGGGCGGAGGGGAAGCCATCGATGCGCGGGGGGCATCTGGTGCAGGCGGCTCGGCAGATGGGAGCACGGCCGGTTGTTGGTGGGAAGGGAGGTTCCAGTGGCGAACCGCGGAATGAGACCTGATATGCTTCGCCAGCTTCAGCAGATGCAGGACCAAATCTCCAAGGCTCAGCAGGAGATCGAGGAGTCTACGGTGGAGGCGAGCGCCGGCGGGGGTGCCGTCACTGTGGTGGTCAGCGGCCAGCCGAAGGTGCAGTCGGTCAAGATCGAGCCCGAGGCGGTTGACCCCGATGACGTGGAGATGCTGGAGGACCTGATCACCGCCGCCCTCAACGAGGCACTGGAGAAAGTGCGCACTATGCAGGCCGAGCGTTTCGGCTCGGTGGCCGGGGGCCTCGACCTCCCCGGCCTAACCTAACCCGCAATGGACGTTATCCCTTCCGCCGCAGCGCCGGTGGTGAGGCTCATCGAGGAGTTCCATAAGCTGCCGGGCGTTGGCCCCAAGAGCGCCCAACGTCTCACCTACTACCTCCTGCGCGCGCCCCAGGACGAGGCGAGAGCCCTGGCGCAGGCGATCCTGGAGGTGAAGGAGAAGATCACCTTCTGCTCCATCTGTCAGAACGTGACTGACAGCGACCCGTGCCTCATCTGCGTCAACTCGGAGCGGGATTCCTCGCTTCTCTGCGTGGTGGAGGAACCGCTGGACATCCTGGCCCTGGAGCGGACTCGCAGCTACAACGGGCTTTACCATGTCCTCCACGGCGTGATCTCGCCCATGGACGGCGTGGGGCCGGAGCACCTGAAGGTGGAGGAGCTGCTGGAGCGCCTGAAGGGGAGCTCGGTGCAGGAGGTGATCCTGGCGACCAACCCCAACCTGGAGGGCGAGGCCACCGCGATGTACCTGGATCGCCTGCTGCGTCCCCTGGGGGTGCGGGTGACTCGCCTGGCGCGCGGCCTGCCCAGCGGCGCCGACCTGGAGTATGCCGACGACCTCACGCTCACGCGCGCCCTGGAGGGCCGCCAGGAGATGAGCTGAGGCTCGCGGGCGCTTCCCATGACCACCCCGCGCATCTATAAGACAGAAGCCATCGTTCTGCGCCAGCGCAAGCTGGGCGAGGCGGGCAAGATCGTCACCCTCTACACCCCCAACTACGGCAAGCTGGACGCCGTGGCGAAGGGAGTGCGCCGACCCAAGAGCCGCCTGGGTGGCCACCTGGAGGTGCTGACCCACACCGCGGTCATGCTGGCCCAGGGACGCAATCTGGACACCGTCACCCAGGCCCAGACGGTGGAGAGCTTCGCGGGCCTGCGGGCTGACCTGCACCGCCTCAGCCGGGCCCTCTACGCTGCCGAGCTGGTGGACCGCTTCTCGCCTGAGGGGGCGGAGAGCTATCAGGTCTTCCAGTTGCTGCTGGCGACGCTCCGTCGCCTGGTCTCAGCAAAGAACGTGGACACCGTCCTGCGCCACCTGGAGATGCAGCTCCTGGGGCTGTCCGGCTTTCAGCCCCAGCTCGCTCGCTGTGTGAACTGCGAGCGGGCCCTGGCAGCGGCGCCCAGCTACTTCAGCCCCGGCACCGGCGGCGTCCTCTGCCCCTCGTGCGGGCCGGAGGCTGCCGGAGCGAGGACGCTATCGCTGAACGCCCTGAAGGTGATGCGGCTGCTTCAAAGCGGCAGCTTCGCTGAAGTGTCGCGGGTGAGGATGGGCCCCGCTCTGGCGCAGGAGGTCGAGATGCACCTGCGGGCCTACCTGGTCCACGTGCTGGAGCGAGATGTGCGGTCGGCCGCCTTCATCGACCGCCTGCGGCGGGAGGACTTCTGGCAGCCGGCGGGGGTATCCAGCTAGCAGGATAGGCTTCTGTGCCTCTCTACGAATACTATTGCCAGCACTGCGACGGTGTCTTCGAGGCCCTGCGGCCGATCAGAGAGGCCGTCCTTCCTGCGCCCTGTCCGGCCTGCCAGCGCGATGGGCAGCGGATAATGTCCTCGTTTATGGCCTTCACCTACCGCGATGGCTATCCCCGTCGTATCCCCGACAAGGGCACCTACTGGCATCTGGGGAAAGAGGTGAAGACGCTGCCCAAGCGGATGCGGCACCACCAGCATCCCGAGCTGGCCGAGCCCAGCCGGTGAAGCGGTCGAGCAGAGGGCGGAGGGCGGGGCGAGAGTAGCGAGCGATCGCGCCCTATTCACAATTCTGTGTTAGACTTCCAGCCCTTGACAAGAATGAGGGCTAGTGATATTATCATTACTGTCAGATATGCATAAA
>JAIVWR010000143.1:0-3668 GCA_048636435.1 Acidobacteriota bacterium
CTCGGACGACGCACCCGGTGATGTCCTCTTGCACGAGGTGGCGCACCACGGCGACATCAGGATGGTGATTCACATGGGCCGCTGGGCTTGACAAATGTGGTAAAATCATCCATGCGTGTTAGCGTGTTAGTAGACTAGGGGAGGGGAATGGTCGACACCCCGTTCGATAACTACCTGGATCTAGTGGAATCAGCGCGAATCCTGGGCATTCACCCCCAGAGTCTGCGGCGTCTGATCAAGCAGAAGAAGGTTCCTGCCTTTCTCTTCGCCGGCAAGTACCTCATCGAGCGAGATAAGCTGGAGATGTTCAAGGCCAACTACGACCCCCGCCCCGGCCGCAAGCCAATCCGGCGTCTCCTCTGAGCGTTCCCAGCGGGTAGCGCTAGCTGGGGGGCTTGATCTCGATATCCTCGTTGGCGTCGGTAACGTCCATCTCCAGTTTGGCCTTGAACTCCTGGCCGGACTCATCGGTGCCCGCTACGTTGACGCGCAGACGCACGGGCCAGCCACCGTCTTCCGCCAGCCACATCTCGAGACTCAACTCGTCTATGTCGCCCATCTCCTCCGTGCCGCCAAACAGGGAGGAGAGCTGCTCGAGCGTAGCCTTGTCGATGCCGCAGTAGTTGGTGGGAACGTCGTTCACCGTCTCCTTCTTCTCGCTGGCGCAGGTCAGCCCGCCGGCCCCTTCCGAGAACTCCTCCCACATCATGAGAGCAAAGTCCAACTCCGAGACGTCACCTGTGGCTTCCATGGGGCCGATGGCCAGGTCGCCCAGTTCCACCCATTGCTGGTTGCCAATGACGGTCAGCGCCAGTTCGTCGTCGACGCCACTGATGCGCATGCGGCTCTCGGCCTTGTCCGGCGCCACGAACGCCCCGCTCATCTCCAACTCCAGACTCTCGGCCATAGCGGTGGGATCTTGACCCGGTATGGCAGCCATTTGTTCGGTAAGGGAGCTCTCCAATCCCTCCAGTTCCATCTTCATGGTGTAGCGGTAGCTGTTCAGGCCGGTAAGGGAGCCGGGCGCCAAGGCTGCCCCTGCCGGGGTGGCCGCAGCGGCGGGTGTGCCCTCCTCAGCGGCGGCAGGAGTTACGGCGGCCGCTGGTGCACCTTCTTCCTCTCCGTCTCCCCCGCAGGCTGCCAGGCTGACAACTGCCAAGATAGTGGCCATGGCAAGGGTTAAGATTCGCATCTGTTCGACTCCTTCCGTCCTGCCGGCAGGCAGGCCCATATCGCGAGAAGTCTAGCACCTCATGTAGGCCAAGTCAAAGCCAGATCCACCCCTCGAATTCTGCGATCTCTCGGAAGACGAATGCTCCGCCTGGTGCTGCAACGATTCGATGGCTGTCAATCAGGCGGGGCGGCGGGACAGGATGTAGTCGATGCTCTTGCGGTACCAGTCTTCCTCGATCTTGCCGCTGGCCATCAGGTAGTTGAGCATCGGCTCCAGGCCGAGGATGGATATCAGGTTGTAGTCGTGAGCCTTCAGGCGGTCCTTGGCTCCCTCGTGGCGATCCAGCAGCACCACTATGTCCTTCACCTTGAGGCCAGCCATCCCCAGGAAGGCGGCCGTCTCGATGATGTTGCCCCCGCCGGTGACGAGGTCGTCGATAAGGAGGACTGTGTCGCCCCGTTCGTACGCGCCCTCCAGGAAAGGGGTGGTGGTGTCGCGGTCCTTGGAGGGGTGGATGTACACCATGGGCACGTTGGCGATGAGGGAGAAGACGGTGGCCAGGTGCAACCCACCGAAGGGGATGCCCGCCACCCGATCGAAGGGGGCACCGCGGGGGTGGAGCATCCTCTGGAGAGTGCGCACCTCCTCATACATCAAGCGAGTCGCCCGCCTGAGGGCTCTGGGCTTGCTGATCAGCAGGCGCACGTTGACGTAGATGGGGGAGTGGAGGGTTGTCCTTCCTAGGGTGAAGTCGCCGAACTGGATAGCTCCCAGATCCCACAGGGTTCTGGCCAGCCACAGATTACCGGCAGCGCGAGCAGAACGGCCCATATCGCCTCGTCTCTGCTCCAACTAAAGAGAGCCTCGCCGCAGAAGAGGCAGCCCCCGCGAGCAGAGGCCTCAGGAGTGGCAAAACGATACCACTACCCCTGAGCGCTGTCAAGCTGCGACGCTCATGCTTCATCTGGGCAGGGCTCGGCGCCAGCGGCGGACGGCCTCTCGGTTGACGCACTGGGGTGGCACCTGGCCTCGCAGGGCCGTGAGCAGATTGTCCACGGCCATCCTGGCCATGCCCAGACGGGTAGCGACGCTGGCGCTGGCAATGTGGGGCGTGATGATGATGTTGTCCAGCCCCAGGAGGGGGTCGTCGGAGGCGATAGGTTCCTGCTCGCTGACGTCGATGGCGGCGGCGGCGATACGTCTCTCCTTGAGGGAGCGCCACAGGGCCCGCTGATCCACTATCGGCCCTCGGGCGGTGTTGACGAGGACGGCTGTGGGCTTCATAAGCGCCAGTTCCCGCTCGCCGACAAGGTGGTGAGTCTCAGGAATGAGGGGCGTGTGCAGGCTAATGAAGTCGGACTCGGTCAGAAGCTGGTCCAGCTCCACATAGGCCAGGCCGTAACGACGCTCCTCTTTGGGCCTGCGGGTGCTATCGCAGTAGAGGACGCGCATGCCGAAACCGCGTCCCCTCTTGGCCACCTCCAGCCCGACGCCGCCCAGTCCCACCACCCCCAGGGTGGCCTCGTACACGTCCTGCCCCAGGAGGACCTGCGGTCCCCAGGTCTTCCAGCGGCCTTGGCGAGTGTAGCGGTCGGCCTCTACCACGCGGCGGGCGGCGGCCAGAAGGAGGGCAAAGGCGAAGTCGGCGGTGGTCTTGATCAGGATGCCGGGCGTGTTGGTCACCAGGATCCCCCGCCGGTTGGCCTCCTCGACATCGATATTGTCGTAGCCCACGGCCATGTTGCTGATGACCCGCAGTCGCGGTGCTGCTGCCATGATCGCGGCGTCGATGCGGTCGGTGAGGAGGGTGAGGAGGGCATCAGCATCTGCCGCCTCCGCCAACAGGACCTCCGGCGGCGGGGGCAACTCGTCGGGCCAGACCCTTACGGTGGCCGCTTCTGCCAGCAGGTCGAGGGCGGCGGTGGGAAGCTCGCGCGTGACGTAGACCTTGGCCGCTCTTGTCTCAACCATAGTCACCTCTTGCCACGCATGATACTCTAGTGGCGGGCCGCTCTGTCAATCGGGAGGCCTTGCACGGCTAGCGGGACGGGCCCGCTAGTTGATAGAATGCAGGCAGGCAGGAAGGAGGGAGCGAGAAGCGTGGATCCCTTTGCCATCGTTTGCGACAGTACCCATGACCTGCCGCCGGACATCACCGAGAAGCTGCGCCTTACGGTGGTGCCCTTCACCATCAACTTCGGCACGGACAGCAGCCTCGACGACGGCGTGATGACCCTGGAGGAGTTCGCCGAGCTCCTAGATCGATACGAGAAGGGCAAGGGGTATCCTACCACGGCGGCACCGGCTCCCTCTCGCTTCGCGGAGGCATTCATGTCCCACGTGAAGCAAGGCCTGTCGCGGATCCTCACTGTCACCCTCTCCCGCAAGCTGAGCAAGACCTACGATGCTGCCGTCGAAGGGGCGGAGATGGTGGAGCAGGAGCATCCCGACTCGCAGATCGAGGTGGTGGACTCCCTCAGTGGCTCGATGGGGG
>JAIVWR010000144.1:0-3619 GCA_048636435.1 Acidobacteriota bacterium
ATTGGGACGGCCCCGCTGATTCCTCCTGCACCGGCACCGGCCACCTGGCCGCCTCCTCGGCTGCCGGCGTCCCCGGCGCAACGCCGATCTCCTCATCGGTCAGGTAGCAGGCGGGGTCTGGGGCCAGGAAATCGCCGAAGTGGCGCTCGGCCCGCACCCGCAGGTTACCGTTGCAGACGTCCAGCCACTTGCAGACCCGGCAGCGCCCCTTGAGGTGGGGCTTGCGGTCCTTCAGCACGCGCATCACCGGATCGCTGGTATCGCTCCAGATTTCGGCGAAGGGGCGCTGGCGAACGTCCCCCAGGGAGTGGTGCCAGGAGAACTGGTCGACGTGGAGGTGCCCCAGCGGATCGATGCTGGAGACGGCGATCCCCGACTGGTTCCCGCCATTCCAGCGCAGCATCTGATGGACTTCCTCCGCCCGCTGGGGGTGCTCCTTCTGCACCCGCATATAGAGGTAGACGTTATCGGCGTGGTTGTCCACCGTGAGGATGTCCTTCTCGATGCCCCGCGCGTGGAGGTCTTGGGAGCGGTGGAAGATGTAGTCCACCACCGCCCGTGTCTGGCGGGGCTCCAGGTCGAAGCGGCGCATCTTATCCCCTCGCCCGGCGTAGGCGAGGTGATAGACGCAGAGGCGGGGGATTCCCTCCTCCTCCGCCAGGTCGAATATGCCTGGCACCTCATCGACATTCATTGCGTGGACGGTGAAGCGCAGGCCGACGGTGATGCCTGCATCCTGGCAATAGCGAATGCCCTGCAAGGCCTGCTCGAAGGCCCCCTTCTTGCCCCGGATCTTGTCGTGCGTTGCCCCCACGCCGTCCAGGCTGACCCCCACGTACGAGAGGCCTGCCTCCTTGATCCGCTTTGCCACCTCGGGGGTGATCAGGATACCGTTGGTAGAGAGGACGCAGCGAATTCCTTTGGTCACGGCGTAGGCCGCCAGGTCGAACAGGTCCTCTCGCATGAGGGGCTCGCCGCCCGAGAAGAGGAGGACGGGCACCCCGAAGTCGGCCAGGTCGTCGATCAGCCGCTTGCCCTCGGCTGTGGTCATCTCTCCTGATTGGGGCTTGTCCGTGGCGTCGGCGTAGCAGTGAGCGCAGTACAGGTTGCAGCGGCGGGTCAGGTTCCAGACAACGATGGGCTTCTTGTCCTGCGAGTAGTGAAGCAGATGAGATGGCCCCTCGGACGTGAGGCGGCCGTAGCGCAGGGGGTCGCCGGGGGTGACCGTGCCGTTCAGCAGTCGGGACACACCGAGCATCAGCTGCTCTCCTTCAGTTGGGCCGCTTGTGGCAAGGGCGGCGGCTCGTAGACGCAGAAGGGCTCCTCGTCCAGATAGTTGCCGGTCATGCCGTACGCCCTCGCCCGACAGCCGCCGCAGACGCGCTTGAACTGGCACGGGCCGCACTTACCCTGTAGCAGCTCTGGGTCTCGCAATTCGCGGAAGATCTTCGCCTCTCGCCAGATCTCCTGCAGCGGCTGCTCCCGCACGCTCCCCGCTGGCAGCGGCAGGTAGCCGCAGGGGAAGACCTCGCCCTTGTGCGAGACGAAGCAGACCCCGGTTCCGGCCAGGCATCCCTTGGTCATGGCGTGAAGGTCGCTGGAGGCGGCCGCTCCAACGACTCGCTGGCGCTTCTGGCTGGGCGGCGCTTGCCGCTTCTCAGCCGCCATCCGCTGGCGGACGATGCGGAAGTAGTGGGGGGCACACGTGGCCTTCAGCTCCAGCAGCCCTTCCTGATCCCTGTCGTAGAACCAGTTGAGCACCTCCTCGTACTGGCGGGGGGAGATCATCTGCTCGTCGGCGATCTCCACGCCGCAGCCGACGGGCACCAGGAGGAAGATGTGGAGGGCATCGGCGCCCAGGGAGAGGGCCAGGTCCAGAATCTGGGGCAGCTCATCGATGTTGTGGCGGGCCACGGTGGTATTGACCTGCACGCTCATCCCCAGTGCCCGCAGGTGGCGGATGCCGTCCAGGGCCTGAGCAAAGGAGCCGGGGAGAGCGCGGAAGGTGTCGTGCGTCTCTGCGGTGGCCCCGTCCAGGCTGACCGCTACCCGCCGAATGCCCACGTCCACGATGCGCTGAGCCATGGGCTCATCGATGAGAGTGCCGTTGGTCGCCAGGGCGACGCGCAAGCCCTTGGCCACGGCGTGCTCGGCGATCTCGAAGATATCGGGCCGGATGAGAGGCTCGCCACCCGAGAGGATAAGAATAGGATTGCAGAAGGCCACAATCTGGTCGATGAGTCCTTTCGATTCGGCGGTGCTCAGGTCCTCGGGCAGCAGCTCGTCGGCCACGTCGATGCGGCGACAGTGGATGCAGCGCAGGTTGCACCCTGCTGTTGTCTCCCAGAAGATGAGACGGGGCAGGAATTCCAGCGTCATCCTCCCTTCACTCACCCAGCCAGCGGGCGACATCCTTGGCGAAGTAGGTCAGGATCATGTCTGCCCCCGCTCGTTTGATGGCGGTGAGAAGCTCGAGGGTCACCCGCCTCTCGTCGATCCAGCCGCGCTGGGCTGCCGCCTTGACCATGGCGTACTCGCCGCTGACGCTGAAGGCGGCCAGGGGGTGATCGAAGGCCTCGCGCACCTGGCGGATGATGTCCAGGTAGGGCAGGGCAGGCTTGACCATCACCATGTCCGCGCCTTCGTCGATGTCCAGGGCCACCTCCCGCAGGGCCTCGCGGGCGTTGGCCGGGTCCATCTGATAGCCCTGGCGGTCGCCGAACTCGGGGGTCGACTCAGCCGCCTCGCGGAAGGGGCCGTAGAAGGCGGAGGCGTACTTGGCAGCGTAGGAGAGGATTGCCACCTGGGTGAAGCCGGCCGCATCCAGCGCCGAGCGGATGGCGGCCACCTGGCCGTCCATCATCGCGCTGGGGGCCACCACGTCGGCCCCGGCGGCGGCGTGGGAGACAGCCACCCGCGCCAGGACCTCCAGCGTCTCGTCGTTGAGCACGCGGTCGTCCTCCACAATGCCGCAGTGGCCGTGGTCGGTGTACTCGCACAGGCACACGTCGGTGATGACGAGGAGGTCGGGGAGCTCTTTCTTGATGGCGCGGACGGAGCGCTGGACGATGCCGCGTTCGGCGTAGGCCTCGGAGCCGACGGAGTCCTTGGCGGGGGGGATGCCGAAGAGGAGGACGGCGGGGACGCCTGCCTCGGCGACGGCCTGGCACTCCTTCACCAGCTCGTCGGTGGAGAGCTGGAAGCAGCCGGGCATGGATTCGATGGGCCGGCGGAGCTCCGCGCCCGGGCGGACGAAGAGGGGGAGGACGAGCTGGTCGGCGGAGAGGCGGGTCTCGCGGACCAGGCGGCGCAGGGCCTCGGTGCGGCGGAGACGACGCATGCGGGTGGCGGGAAAGTTCATACCGGCTCGCCTCCTTCGGAGAAGTCGTAGATCTGCTCGATGTCGCTGGGCCGCCATTGAACCAGCTCGTCGGGCCGGAAGAAGCGTGCGATCTCGGCCGCGGCCCGCTGGCGCGGCGTGTCGAACCATCGCTCCTGTTGCCAGATCGCGACGAGCAGCTCGCGTGCGTGGGCAGGATCGTAGGCGTTGGTGAGCGTCCCGAGTAGCGCGTCAAGCATCGGAGGGCTCCTTTGCCGGTTGCGGCATTAGTGATAGGCG
>JAIVWR010000145.1:0-3616 GCA_048636435.1 Acidobacteriota bacterium
CGAAGAGGCACTTCAAGGCTCTTGCCAGACCACAGCCTGAAGGCTGTGGCATCGATGCCCTCGCCTTCAGGCGGGGGTCGTGTTCCCCTGAAGGCGAGCTGGCCGACGTCCACCACGGCCAGACCGGTGATCACCCGATGCGTCTTCCCCCTCAGACGACGCAGTGTCTCCGCAGCCGCTGCCCCGTCCGCCGGCTTACCCAGGATCGTGTCGCCGTCCACCACGATGGTGTCGGCGGCGATGACGACGGCTTCCCCTTCGTCCCTCGCTACGGCCTCCGCCTTGGCCAGGGCCAGGGCCTCGGCCAGTCCCTCGGGCTGCCCCGAAGACGCTGGCTCAGCGTCCTCCTCCACCTCGGGAACGACCACCCGAAAAGGAACGCCCAGGTGGGCCAGGAGCTCGCGCCGCCTGGGTGAGCGGGAGGCGAGGATGAGCTGGGGCGTCATCTAGTCCCGCACCAGCGTCGCCACGCACTCGATGTGGAAGGTCTGGGGGAACATGTCCACCGGCTGCACCTCCTGGAGGCGATAGCCGCCCTGGCAGAGGGCGCGCAGGTCGCGGGCCAGGGTGGACGGGTCGCAGGAGACGTAGACCAGCCTGGCGGGCGGTCGCTTGAGGACGGCGGCGATCGTATCGGGGTGGCAGCCCACACGCGGCGGGTCGAGGATGGCCGCGTGGGGACGCCGCCGCAGCTCCGGCAGGATCTGCTCCACCTTCCCCTGATAGAAGACGATGTTCTTGATCCCCGCCTGGTTGATCACCGCATCGGCCACCGCCGCCGACGACTCCTCGATGGCTATCACCTTCTTGACGTAGGGCGCAAGCAGCACAGCGAAGGTCCCTACGCCGGCGTAAGCGTCCAGCAGCAGTTGGTCTTGGGCCAGGGCCAGCTTCTCGCGCACCACCTCTATCAGCACCTCTGCCTGGCGGCTGTTCACCTGGAAGAAAGATGCGCCCGAAACACGGAAGCGCTTGCCCAGAAGCTCCTCCTCGTAGGAGGTCTGGCCCGACGGAATCGAATCGTCGATCTCCTTCAGCGATGGGTGGATGAGGGCCTGCTCCGTCCTGACGCCGTAGCGGATCGCCACCTGATGCAGCCCGGCGCATTTGCCCTGAAGCCGCTCCAGCACGCCGTTGATCCAGGGGTGCATGATCCGGCAGTGGTCGATGCGAACGAAGCGACGTCTCAGCAGGCTAACGAAGCCCAGTTGGCCCTGGCGGTCGGTGCTGAAGCGAGCGTGATTGCGATAGTGCCAGCGCTCCTCCGCCGTCAGGGTCGCTGCTACCGGCGGCTCCTCGAACTTGCCGATGCGGCGCAACTGCTCGCCGACGATGCGCGCCTTCAGCTCGGCCTGGAAGGGATAGTCGATGTGCTGCCACTGACAGCCGCCGCACCGGCCGAAGTAGGGGCAGGGGGCCTCCACCCGATGAGGCGAGGGGGAGAGCACCTCTACCACTCGGCCCATCAGGTAGTCCTTGCTGCGCCGCTCGATCTCCACCACGGTCTCCTCGCCGGGGATGCCGTAGGCGGCGAACACCACCTGGCCGTCGTGGCGGGCGATTGCCCCTCCCTCGAAGGCCATGTCGGTCAGGCTCAGGCGCAGCTTTTCGGGCTCTCTGGTGTCAGCGGCTCTCGTCGTCTTTTTCATAGGGCTCACAATTGGGTAAGACCACTTCAGTTTATCCTCAAAGCGGCCACATCGCCAGGGCAATCCCAAGATGACACTGCCAGAGAAGGCGTGGTATAATCGGCCAGCTTAGGAGGCGAAGGCAGGAACATGGACAACTGGGAAAACGCAGCAACCCTGGCGGTCACCGTTGCCGGAGCCTACGTGCTGGTCCTCTGGATAGGCATCATCGCCTGGACCTATCGGGACATCCGTGACAGGACGCGCGACGCCGCCTTCCAGATAGTGGCTGTCCTCCTCGTCCTGGTGTTTAATATCCCGGGCTGGATCATCTACATGATCCTTCGGCCCGACGAGACGCTGGCCGAGGCCTATGCCCGCTCCCTGGAGGAGGAGGCCCTCCTCCAGGAGCTAGAGGAGCAGGGCATCTGCCCCTCCTGCAAGCGCTACGTGACCGCCGATTTCGTTATCTGCCCCTATTGCCGCACCCAGCTCAAGGAGCCGTGCACAAACTGCGGCCGCCCCCTGAGCTTCAACTGGGTTGCTTGCCCCTACTGCATGACCCAGAAGGCTGTGGCCGCCGCCTCAGCCCAGAAAAAGGTGAGCAAGGTCTCGCAGGTGGAAGACGCTGTCGAGAGCCCCGAGAGGCCGCGCGCTGCCTCGCCTCAGACCTCCGTCGAGCCCTGAGGCCGGCTTCTCCTAGCGCCCGCTCGGCCCTTTCCGGCGCAGCCCCAGCGCCCGCAGGAGCCTATCGTAGTCCAGGTGCTCGGCCATAAGCTGGCCGATGCGCTCCGCCTTTTGGTGGCCGAAGCGGCTCTTGAGGTAGAGATCCTCCAGCGCCTGAACGGCGGTAACCGTGTCCTTGCCAGTGATGAGCAGAGGTACGCCCTCCGCTTCCGCCCGCTCGCTGACGTAGGCCAGGGGCATCTGGCCGCCGCTGAGGATGAGGCAGCGGCTGTCGGCGTTCAGGGCAGCTAGCTGGAGGTCGGGCTTGTCGCAGCGCACGACGACCGCCTGGCGATCGAAGCGGGCGAAGTAGCCCTGGCCGGGGTCGGCGCTGATGGACGCGATGGTCACACGCTCGATCACTTCTTCCGTGCGGCCGTCGGCGAAGAGCGTCTCGGCCTGTAGGGTCTCGGCCATCTCACCGATGCTGGGCGACGAGAGCAATCGGTCCTCGGGCAGGAGGGCCAGGATTGGGATCCCCTTCTGAGCCAGCGTGCCGGCAATGGCCGCCGTCCGCGCTGAAGGGACAGCAGCGAGGACAAGACCGGCGAAAGCCTGCCCGATCTCCTTCTGAAGGGCGGCGACCTTGCCGACGGTCAGATCGGCGGACCGTTCGACCAGAACCACCACGCCGCCCAGAGCTCGAGCCGCCTCACCCTGAGGGAAGCCCACCGGTAGTTCTACAACGAGGACGGCATCGGAGGAGCTAGTCCCCTTCACCAGCTCAGCGATCTCTTTCAGGGAGAGGGGTTGGCCCCTCTTGTCGGCCGAGAGCGGAAGGGAAGCAAAGCAGCGGGCGTCGGCCTGGGCGCCCTCGTCCGGCTCAGCCGTTGCCAGTCGAGCGAGCGTGAGGCGATAGCCGTCGTGGTCAAGGCGCTTGGCGATGCCCACAGAGACGGCTGTCTTGCCCACGAGAGGCCTCAGAGAAGAGACGAGCAGTACCGGCATTCTCGTTCCTCCGCGGAGATACCGTCGGCATTATAGCAGATGGCCCCTCGCTGGGCTCTCGCAGGAGCGAAGCGGGCCTGCTCCGGCCTTGTCCAGATAGCTGGCCGAAAACGGCGGCGGTATGGCGTGGGCCGAGGCAGCCGCCATTTTGCTGCACATGCTGTCCGCCCAGAGGCGAATCAGCGCCGGCGGTGCCCAAAGAATGGTCTGGACGCTGGCCTATCTCTATGCGGTCACAGTGGCCGCTGCATTGCCGAGGACCACCTCGCCCCGCTGCGTCTTGACCTGGAGGATGATCTGGGTGTCGCTCTCCT
>JAIVWR010000146.1:0-3612 GCA_048636435.1 Acidobacteriota bacterium
GTCGACAGCCTTAACTTCGCCTACCTTGCGCTGGAAGATGATGCCGGAGGTGACGGGGAAGTGCATGCGGATGTCGTCTAGCTTGACGATGGTGTTGTTGCCGGGGCCGGCGGTGGGTGTCTTCGATGCCTGTTCTACAACCATACTCTCTCCTACTGAGTGGGAGCGGAGGGTTTGGCGGCGAGGGCCACGCGTTCCCACTCCCAACAAGCGCTGGTGCGGTTGTTTTCGACGGGGAGGAGAGGGGGTGTCTCCTCGCCGCAGCGATCTACTGCGAAGCGGCAGCGTGGGCGGAAGGAGCAGCCGGGCGGCACGCGGACGAGGTCCGGAGGCATGCCCTGGATGGGGTCGAGCTTCTCCTTGCGGACCTGGTCCAGGCGGGGGACGGACTTGAGGAGGCCCAGGGTGTAGGCGTGTCGCGGCCGGGCGTAGAGGTCTTCGGCGCTGGCGGCCTCGACGATCTTGCCGGCGTACATCACGTTGACGCGGTCGGCGTAGCGGGCGATGACGCCGAGGTTGTGGGTGATGATGATCACGGAGGTCCCCAGTTCACGAGTGAGGCCGGTGAGCAGTTCGAGGATCTGGGCCTGGATGGTCACGTCGAGGGCGGTGGTGGGCTCGTCGGCCAGGAGGAGCTTGGGGTTGCAGGAGAGGGCCATGGCGATCATCGCCCGCTGCCGCATGCCGCCGGAGAACTGGTGGGGATAATCGGCGATGCGGGCTTTGGCCTCGGAGATGCCCACCATCTCCATGAGTTCGATAGCCCTCTTGGTGGCGCTGCGGCGATCCATCTTCAGGTGCAGCTCCAGGCTCTCGGTGATCTGGCGGCCGATGGTGAGGACAGGGTTGAGGGAGGTCATGGGCTCTTGGAAGATGATGGCGATGCGGTTGCCGCGGACGTGGCGGATCTCCTTCTCGTTTGCTTTCAGCAGGTCATCCCCTTCGAAGATGATCTCGCCACCGACGATCTTGCCCGGCGGGTCGGGGATGAGCCTGAGGATAGATAGGGCGCTTACCGTCTTGCCGCAGCCGCTCTCCCCCACCAGGCCCACGATCTCCCCCGGCTGTACGTCGTAGCTGATGCCATCCACCGCCTTGACCACACCGTCATCGGTGAAGAAGTGGGTCTTGAGGTCTCTGACCTGAAGCAGGGAGGCCATGCAAGCTCCTCTAGGAGTCGTTCCTTTTCGGGTCTAGGCTTTGGTGGGGAAGGGGGGACTCGAACCCCCACGCCTTAGCGGCACATGATCCTAAATCATGCTCGTCTACCAATTCCGACACTTCCCCCTGGGGGGCCGCCCGGGGCTCGAACCCGGAACCTGCTGATTAAGAGTCAGCTGCTCTTCCAATTGAGCTAGCGGCCCGGAAGCAAGCGGAGTATAACATCCACGCCCCTGCCAGCAAAACCGTCAACGGGCGTGCAAGCCTTCCATATCTTATTATATAGGCGATAGGAGTCAAGGCCTATTGCCGCCAACCAGGCTCGTTGACTTATTTCGGCCCTTCTGCTAGCTTTTAGATACCTGGGCGATTTCCGCCAGAGGCGGATCAGCCTCGGGCTGAAGCTCAGTTTCCGCCTTAGGCGGACTCGCCTCTGGCGAGGGTTAGAGCGCCCCGATGAAATCGGGGAGGTCAGAAGGCGTGGGAAGTCCTAAAGCGGCTGATTGCGTGGGCGATTAGCTCAGTTGGTTAGAGCGCAGCGTTGACATCGCTGAGGTCAGAGGTTCAAGTCCTCTATCGCCCACCATTTCCCGAATATCGAAAGGCGCAGACTAGGACGAGTAGCGGCGGTACGGCGTCAGAGAGGGCCATCCCAGGCTGAGAGATGCCCGCCCTCTGCCGTCGCGAAGACCCCCTAGGAGCCGGCTGGCGAACGTGTGTGGACGCCAGTAGCCAGCCCCGGAGGCACCCGTTAGCGGCCGAACGAGTCCGCCTTAGGCGGAGAAGGTGGGTGGAACCACGCAGGGCTTTGCCTCTCGTCCCACATGGACGGGAGGCATATTGCTTTTCGCCGGAAGCGTCATGCACGCCGGGGGCCGGGGATCGGCCTCTGACTGATGGGAGGTGGTCCGCGTGTCGGTGGACATGGAAAAACTGCCAAAGGAGGAGCGCCTGGAGCGCTTGCGCCACTCGGCCTCGCACATCATGGCCGAGGTGGTGCTCAGTCTCTTTCCGGACGCCAAGCTGGGCATTGGCCCGCCCATCGACACCGGCTTCTACTACGACTTCGACCTGCCCCGCAGCCTGACCCTCGACGACCTCCAGGTCATCGAGGAGCGCATGCGGCAGAGCATATCCGGTGACCAGCCCTTCGTGCAGCAGGAGGTGAGCAAGGAGGAGGCGCGCCGCCTGTTTGCCCAGCAGCCCTACAAGCTGGAGCTTATCGAGGAGATCGCCGACGAGAAGGTGAGCACCTACCGCCACGGGGACTTCCTGGACCTTTGCGCCGGGCCGCACGTGGCCAGCACGGGCAAGGTGCAGGCCTTCAAGCTCACAAGCATCGCCGGCGCCTACTGGCGGGGCGACGAGCAGCGGCCTATGCTCCAGCGCATCTACGGTGCTCTCTTCGAGACGGAGGAGGATCTGGCCGATCACCTGCGCCGTCTGGAGGAGGCTCAGCGGCGCGACCATCGCCGTCTGGGCCGCGAGCTGGACCTGTTCAGCTTCCACGAGGAGTTCGGGCCGGGCCTGGTCTACTGGCACCCCAAGGGAGGGCGCATCCGCACTATCATCGAGGACCTCTGGCGGCAGGAGCACTACAAAGCCGGCTACGAGATTGTCTACACGCCCCACCTCGGCAAGGCGGCTCTATGGGATGTGAGCGGCCACCTCGACTTCTATCGCGAGAATATGTACGCGCCCATGGACGTCGACGGTCAGGAGTACTTCGTCAGGCCCATGAACTGCCCCTTCCACATCGAGATATACAAGTCGGCGGTGCGCAGCTATCGCGATCTGCCCATGCGCATGGCCGAACTGGGCACCGTCTACCGATACGAGCGCAGCGGCGTCCTGCATGGCCTGCTTCGGCTGCGGGGCTTCACCCAGGACGATGCGCATATCTTCTGTCGGCCCGACCAGGTTGAGGAGGAGGTCATTCGGGCGGTGGATTTCGGCATCCACTACCTGCGCCTGTTCGGCTTCGATGAGTACTTGCTGTGCCTGTCCACCCGGCCGGACAAGTACGTGGGCAGCATCGAGGAGTGGGACCAGGCCACTGAGGCCTTGCGACAGGCCGTGCAGTCCAGCGGGATGAGCTATGAGGTGGACGAAGGGGGAGGAGTCTTCTACGGCCCCAAGATAGACATCCACGTGCGCGACCCCATCGGTCGCACCTGGCAGCTCACCACCGTGCAGTTCGACTTCAATCTGCCCGAGCGTTTCGACCTCGCCTTCATCGGACAGGACGGCCGCGAGCATCGACCTTACATGGTGCACAGGGCCCTCCTGGGCTCCCTGGAGCGCTTTCTGGGCGTGCTGATAGAGCACTATGCCGGCGCCTTCCCCTTGTGGCTGGCGCCGGTTCAGGTGGTGCTCGTCCCCATCGCCGACCGCCATGTGGAGCATGCCCGCCGGGTGGCCTCTGAGCTGGAAGCAGCGGGTCTGCGGGTG
>JAIVWR010000147.1:0-3609 GCA_048636435.1 Acidobacteriota bacterium
CGCCGGCCGGACTGGCGGATAACGGTCTTCGAGCGTGGCGACTACGTGTCCTTCATCCTCTGCGGCCTTCCGTATTACGTGGACGACATCATCGCCTCACACGAGTCCCTCATCGTCTACACGCCGGAGTTCTTCGAGAAGGAACGCCGCATCAAGGTGCACACGGGGCACGAGGTGCGGCGCATCGATCATGAGCAGCGGTTGCTGGAGGTGACGGACCTCCGCACGGACCGGGCGTTCACCTGGAGCTACGGCAAGCTCATTGTGGCCGCGGGGGCCGAGGCGGTGCGGCCGAGGCTGGAAGGGATTGACCTGGGCAATGTCTTCGTCCTGCGCACCATCGACGATGGCAGGAGGATAAAGGCCGCCCTGCAGGAAGGCGGCCTCCGCCACGCCGTCGTCATCGGCGCGGGGTATGTGGGAGTGGAGATGGCCGAAGCGCTGACCGAGGCAGGGCTCGAGACCGTCCTCATCGAGGCCACGGCCAACGTGCTCCCCGGCATCGGGTCCGAGATCGGCGAGGTGGTGGAGCGGGAGTTGGCTGACCACGGGGTGAGCGTGCACAAGGAGGAGATGGCGCAGCGATTGGAGGGTGGCCAGCGCGTGGAGGGGGTCGTGGCTTCCAGGGGGCGATACCCTGCTGAGATCGTCATCGTGTCGGTGGGGGCGCGGCCGGCCGTCGGAGTGCTCCAGGAGGCTGGCATAGCGCTTGGCCCCACCGGCGCGGTCGCTACCAGCGAACGCATGGAGACGAACCTGTCGGACGTCTATGCCGTCGGCGACGTGGCTGAGGCGCATCACCTGGTGAGCGGGAAAGCGGTCTGGGTGCCCCTGGGCACGACCGCCAACAAGCAGGGGCGAGTGGCGGGAGAGAACGCAGCCGGGGGCAGTGCTGTCTTCCAGGGAATCGTGGGGACAGCGGCGGTGAAAGTGTTCGGTCTGGAGGTGGCCCGCACCGGGCTGACCGAAGTCCAGGCTCGAGAGGCCGGGTTCGATCCGGTCGGGGTGACCATCGAGCAGCCCAGCCACGCCGGCTACTATCCCGGAGCGACCACCTTACGCGTGAAGCTGGTAGCTGATCGACAGAGTGGCCGACTGCTGGGAGGCCAGATCGTCGGCAGGGAGTCGGCAGCCAAGCGCGTAGACGTGCTGGCCGCCGCTTTGCACGCCCGGATGGACGTGGAAGCCATCAACGCCCTTGACCTGAGTTACGCGCCACCGTTCGGGACTGCCTGGGAGGCCATACAGATCGCCGCCCAGCAGGTCATGGGCAAGCGCCAGCGTCCCGAGCGCTCGTAGGGCGATACGCCGGCCGCTCAGGGCAGCTCTGCCGGCGAACCGAAGGAGCCAGCATGGACAAGTTGAGCGAACTGCGCCCCATCTTCTACCCGCGGGCGCTGGCGGTGGTGGGCGTGTCGAGGGACGAGAGGAAGTTTGGCGGCCTCTTCTTGCAGGCCCTGCTGGACTTCGGCTTCAAGGGGAAGATCTACCCTGTCAATCCAGCAGGAGGAGAGATCCTCGGGCTGAAGACGTATCCGAGCGTTCGGGACGTGCCTGGGCCTGTCGACCTGGCCGCCATCATGGTCCCGGCGCCCCTTGTCCCCGCGGCGCTCGAGGACTGCCTTGCCAAGGGCGTGAAGGGTGCTGAGGTCTTCACCTCAGGATTCGCGGAGACCGGAGACGAGCGGGCGAGGGCTCTCGAGCGCGAACTCACGCTCATTGCACGACGAGGCATCCGGATCATCGGGCCTAACTGCTTCGGCATCTACTGTCCGGGCAGCGGCCTCACCCTTCTCCCGGGCGGCAACTTCCCCAAGGAGAGCGGCCCCGTCGCCTTCATCACTCAGAGCGGGGGCCACGCCGTCGAGTTCGCCTGGGAGGCCAGGGGGCGAGGGTTCTCCTTCAGCAAGGTCATAAGCTATGGCAATGGCTGCGACCTGAACGAGGCGGACCTGCTTGAGTACATGGCGCAGGATGACGAGACGAAGATCGTGGCCATGTACATCGAAGGGCCGCGCGAGGGAAGGCGGTTCGCGCAGCTCGTCAGGGAGTTGGCGCCGCGGAAGCCGGTCATCATCTGGAAGGCGGGGCTCACCCGGTCAGGGGAAAGGGCGGTGCACTCTCATACCGCGTCCCTGGGAGGGGAGGAGGCCGTCTGGGACGCCCTCTTCAAGCAGACCGCCGCCGTGCCCGTCCACAGCCTGGAGGAACTGGCCGATACTGTCCTCGGCTTTCTCCATCTGCCCGCTTCCACTGGCCGGCGGGTGGGGGTGGTTGGCGGAGGGGGCGGCATCAGCGTCGCCGCCGCCGACGCCTGCGACCGTGTGGGTCTGGACGTACCGCCGTTTGACGGCGATGTTCAGCAGAAGCTGCGGGAAATCCTGCCCGCCGCCGGCACCGGTCTCAGGAACCCTGTGGATATTGGCGTGCCGCTGGTGGGGGTCGAGGCCTTCGAGCGCGTCCTGGAGAGTGTTGCCTCGGCCGATTGCATCGACACGATCATCGCCACGCAGGCGATGTTCCACGTCCTCGGCGGGTCATTCGGGCCGCCACCGGGCAAACGGGAGCGCTGGTTGCAGGGTCTCGTCGAGACTCCGGCGAGGGTGAGAGACAGATGCGGAAAGCCTATTGTGATTGTCCTGCCGGTGGGGAGCGACGAGCTGCAGATGGTGGAGGCTGAGAAGGGGCGGCGGGAGATAAGGGACCAGTATCTGAGCATGGGGATCCCCTCGTACCCCACGCTGGAGCGGGCAGCGAGGGCCGTGGCCAACGTAGCCACCTACTACGCGAAGGCGGCCTAGGCGGTAGGCGGCTCGGGTCTCCACTGCGGCCAGTCGCGCCACTCTGCGGAGGTGTCCCGGGGCAAGCCCAGGAAGAGGGCGTGCTGGAGCAACGACGTTATCTGCCACTGCCCGTTCGCTGGTTGACAGTTGAGGCTGATGGCCTGCCGCTCGGGTCCCTGGCCGGTGTCGCTGATGTAGGTCACGACGATGTTGCGGGGTGTCCCCGCTCCGGGCGGTGCCGAGTAGGCCAGCCCCCAGATGCGCAGCTCGCCGCTACCCTCGCTGTCGCCCTCGGCGGGGAGGTTCGAGGCGAAGAGCTGAACCCAGAGTTCGCGGTAGTCCTCTAGCGGCATCAGTATGCCCTCAGACGCCTCCCACCCGAAGGGGACGCCGGTGATGGTCTCTCCGATCTGCTCGGGCCCGCAGAGGTAGCCCACGTCGGCCTCCAGGGCGGTGCAGAGGACGCTCTGAGTCAGAGAATTGGCGACGAAGAAGTCCGCGTCCTCGTCGGCGATGGCCTGCTCCACCTGGGCGGCGAAGGCGCAGAAGGCAGGGTCGTCGTCGGGGCAGGCGGCCGCCTCCGGCGTGGGCGAGGGGGTAGGCGTAGGCGCGGGGGTCGGGGTCTCGGGTGCGGCGGTGGGTGTCGCTGCGGGAGGCGAAGGGCTTGCGGGGGGCGATGGAGAGGGGCTGGGGATGGCGGTCGCTGTGGCTGTAGGGGTTGGTGTCGGCGTCGCGCCGTCACCGTCCTCGCAGGCGGCCGCTAGCACCGCCAAGCACATGCCAAGGAGCAGGGTCATGCCGACGCTTACCATCTTCATCGGGCTGC
>JAIVWR010000148.1:0-3604 GCA_048636435.1 Acidobacteriota bacterium
CGGGGCCAGCGGCGTACGCGGGGCCGCCACCGTATCCCCAGCCAGCGCCGAGCCCTCCCCAGCCGCGACCCCAGCCACCGCCAGGCCCTCCCCAGCCGCGACCTCTCATCCAGCCGGGAAGGCCGGTAAGATGGTACATCCAGCGGTATCCTCTACCCATTTTCGCTACCTCCTCTTCCCAAGATTCGTCAGTTCTCTTTCGCGCTCGCTGAGTTTGCTCTTTATCGGCAGTGCTCGCCGTGCAAGCGCTTGCCGCACTTAGGGCAGGTGAACGAGCTGCAAGGTACGCCTCTCCTGTGCGGTTGCGTATATCCACACCCTTTGCAGCGGCAGATCATCGACCCGCCGAGGCCGCGGCCCAGGGGAGCGCCCCTTGTACCTTTTCGGATAGACATCGCTATGCCTCCTCGAATTGCTACTTGCGGCCTTTGCCCCGCTGCCTGCGGCGACGCCCGCCACGGCCTGGCCCTGCCTGGCCGCCAGGGTCTGGCCCTACTTGGCCGCCGGTCCTTCTGGCGACGCTTCGCCCCTCCAGCCACCTCCTCGCCAGCCCAGTGAGCGCGTTCACGGCCAGGGGGGCCGCCGCTGCCAAGGTAGAAACTATCGCTGGCCGAGCCCGGCTCAGCGTAGACTGTCTTGTGACCTGCACCGGTTGTGCCTGCTCTGCCACCATCGGTGCAGCCTCCACCTCGTAGATGGCCCCCTCGGAGCACGCGGGCATGCAGGCAGCGCAACTAGTGCACAGTTCCCGGTTGATGATGGCCTTCTCCTCTTGGAGGACGACGGCCCCCTCCTCGGGGCACACCTCCAGGCAGTCGCCGCAGCCCGTGCACTTGTCCTCATCGATGAAGATCATGGTCTGCCTCCTCGCCAGCGGCCTCCGCCACGACCGCGTCTGCCGCTCGGCTCTGGACCAGCGGGCCGCGTGGGGAGCACGCTTGGGCTGTCGCAGCGCGGGCAGGCCAGAGGAAGCCCGGCCGCCAGCGCCTCGAAACGCACCCGCCACTCGTGGCCGTCCCGACGACACCTGAAACGTTGGCTGGCCAGGGCGAAGTTGCCGCCCTCGATGCGAACGGCCTTGCCATTAATGAGAGCATCGGCGACCTTCTGGCGGGCCGATTCGAGCACGCGGTGGAAAGTGGGGCGGGAGATGCGCATCCTTTGGGCGCACTCCTCCTGCTGCAACCCCTCCAGGTCCTTGAGACGAATGGCCTCCAGTTCCTCAACGCTCAGGGCCACTCTCTCCAGAAGGCGGGCAGGAATTCCCGCCGGCTTGAAGTAGGTCACCTGCGGCATGAAAGCCACTCGTCGCCACTTGGTTGGTCTTGCCATACACTCAGAACTCGGTGAGAGTTACGGACATATGTCCACAACAATTCTCCCATGAATCGTGTGGCTAGTCAATGGGGTCAAACGCGCCCGTTGATCGTAAGGCTCACCCGTCCTTACAATATGCAGCGAGAGGCGTTCCAGCAGCCGCCGGTTCGTCCCGTCGTTTCGCTTTTCTGCCCTGGAAGGTGACCCCTTGTATCAGAAGACCACTCTGGACAACGGCCTGCGTATCCTCACTGCCCCTATGCCCCACACCTATTCCGTGGCCATCACCATCTATATTGGCGCCGGCTCCCGCTATGAGCGCAAGGAGCATGCCGGCCTCTCCCACTTCGTAGAGCACCTCTGCTTCAAGGGCAGCCAGAAGCGCCCCACCTCCAAGGACATCTCCGAGGCCATCGACAGGGTGGGTGGCATGCTCAACGGCGCCACCGACCGCGAGCTGACCGTCTACCATTGCAAGGTAGCCGCGCCTCACTTCCCCCTCGCCCTGGACGTCCTCGTCGACCTGATACGCGCCCCTCGCTTCGAGCCTCAGGAGATGGAGAAGGAGCGCCAGGTCATCCTCGAAGAGCTCGCCATGATCGCCGATATCCCTAGCCAGCTCGTGGACCTTGACATCGACCAGGCCCTCTGGGCCGACCAGCCCCTCGGCTGGGACGTAGCTGGCACCGAGGAGTCGGTTAAGGCCATCGACTGCCAGATGGCCCTCGACTACCTTTCCCGCCAGTACGTCCCCAAGAACATAGTCGTGAGCATGGCTGGAAACGTCGACCCCCGCCAGGCCCAGGAGCAGGTGGCCGCCTTCTGGCGCGACTGCCCGTCTGGCTCCCCCTCCTCCTCGTTCCCGACCACCGACGGCCAGGGCCCCCGCTGCACCCTGCGCTACAAGAAGAGCGAGCAAGCCCACCTCTGCCTCGCCGTGCGAGGCATACCCCTGCAGCACCCCGACCGCCATGCCCTTGCCCTCCTGTCGGTCATCCTGGGCGAGGGGATGAGCAGCCGGCTCTTCCTCGAGCTGCGCGAGAGGCTGGGCTTGGTCTACGACGTCCACAGCTACGTCAGCCACTTCCTGGATAGCGGCTCCTTCACCATCTACGCCGGCGTCGACCCCGCCAGGACGGTCGACGCCCTCAAGGTCATTCTCAGCGAGCTCGTGCGCCTGCGCGACGGCGTCGACGAGGAGGAGTTGGTCAAGGCCAAGGAGCTCTCCAAGGGCCGCCTGCTCCTCCGCCTCGAGGACACCCGCAGCGTCGCCGGCTGGATGGGGAGCCAGGAGCTCCTGCTGGGCGAGGTGCGCACCCCCGATCAGGTCCTCGACCTCTTGGAAGCGGTCACGGTGCAGGACGTCCAGCGCGTCGCGCGGGGCCTTCTGGTCGACGACCAGTTGCACATGGCCATCGTCGGCCCCTTCCGCAGCGATAGGCGCTTCGCCCCCCTCCTCAAGCTCTAGCCGCACCGCTGCGCCAACTCCAACCGAATCTATACTTTGCGTCCCCCGAAGTTTACTGAAGGCTGCAACCTGGCCGTGCTATCTTGAAGCCGAGGTAGCGCGGGGCACATGATGTACAACTGGCATCAGTACGCGGCATTCGTTGTTATCGTCGTCCACGGGCCCGACGACGTCAGCAGAAGCACCTGGCCCGAGGCTTCTGAGGCGAAGCGGCACGTCAGGAAGCTGCTGGAGCAGGGCGTGGTCGCGGCCAACATCCGCGTCTACCGCACGCGCCTGGTAAGGCCCCCTCTTCCCCCCTTCTGACCAGCCACCGACCCCATCGTCCCGCTCGGCCGTCCCGTGGTTCAATACGTCTCCGCGAGGCGGTTGCCCCACCGCACGCCACCACGTCTGCCTACTGGAAACGAGCCTTCCAGATCTTCTCGCACCTCTGGCCCGTGACGAAAAAGATGTCCTGCTCTTGGTCCCAGGCGATGCCGTTCGGCGCGCCTCCCGGGCACACTTCGGCGGGGAGCGTGTAGCGCACCACGTTCGACGGCTCCCGCTCGAGTATTCGGTAGACGTACGGTGTCTGCCACTGGTTGGCCCAGATGTACGTCCCGTCGAACTCCAGCTCGTTGAGCCTCTGCACGGGCTGCCCCCTGTACTGAATAGGGACCTCCTTGGCGATCTCGAACGTCTCGGGGTCCCGATAGTACAGGGTCGCGCTCCCATTCGAGTTCACCAGGTGCTCCTCGGTCGCCGTCAGCCCCCAGCCTTCGCCCTCGTACGTAGCGAATAGCGTGTACGGCTGCTCCCCGTCCCGCTCGAACAGGT
>JAIVWR010000149.1:0-3593 GCA_048636435.1 Acidobacteriota bacterium
TATTTGGCACCGATTACCCCACCCCCGACGGCACCTGCGTCCGCGACTACATCCACGTGCTGGACCTGGCTCGCGCTCACGTGCTGGCCCTCGGCCGCCTGAAACAGGGGAGCGCCGCGTACAACCTGGGCAACGGGCAGGGCTTCTCCAACCTCCAGGTGATCGAGGCCGCCCGCAAGGTCAGCGGTCAGCCCATCCCCGTGCGAGAGGAGCCGCGGCGGCCGGGCGACCCGCCGTCCCTGGTGGCCTCAGCAGAGAAGGCCCGCCGCGAGCTGGGCTGGCGGCCCCAGTTCCCCGCCCTCGAGGGGATCATCGAGAGCGCCTGGCTCTGGCACCGCGAGCACCCCAACGGCTACGACTAATCGCCTAGAGCGGAGTCAGGAAATAGATATGGCGAAAGTCATCGCTTCCTGGAGCGGAGGGAAGGATAGCTGCTTTGCCTGTTACAGTGCTCTGGCGCGGGGCTATGAGGTCTCTTACCTCCTCAATTTCATATCCCGGGAGTTCCGAAGGGTCTCCTTTCATGGGACCAGGGCTCGCCTGATCTCCTGCCAGGCGCAGGCTATCGGGATTCCCCTGGCTCAATACACTGTTCCGCCGGACATGGCTCTCTATGAGCAGCGGTTTAAGAGAGCCGTATCATCCCTGAAGCGCAAAGGCGCAGAGGGCATGATTTTTGGCGCTATTTACCTGCAGGAGCACAGGGACTGGATAGAAAGGGTCTGCACGGAGATAGGTATCACCCCCATATTGCCTCTATGGGGCATGACTCCGGAACGCGTGCTCAGTGATTTTGTCCAGGCAGGCTTTGAGGCCATAGTCATCTCAGCCAGGGCGGACATCTTCGGAGAGGAGTGGCTGGGCCGAAGGATAGACCGTACCTTCCTGTCTGACCTGAGGAAGCTGAGCCAGGAAAAAGAAGTAGATGTCTGTGGTGAGCAGGGAGAGTATCACACTCTCGTGCTGGATGGCCCGCTGTTTCGTAGGCCAATGCAAGCGACATACGGGGTCACGGTGCGGAGGAACGGATACTGGTTCCTTGATATCCCCACCGTGTGAGTGCCAGGGGAACTGGGGTCCACCTGGCGCACGGCGGTAGCTGTTCGCCTTTCCCTTTCTGCACAGGCTTTCTCTGAACCGATTGGACTCGCCCAGGAACTCGGGGATGTCACCTAACGTCTCCCTCCCGGACGTCCCTCAGCGCCAGGCCCTCAGGCCTAGCTCAGGGGGAAAGCGGCGACCCGCTCATAGACGGCGCCGCCAGGGCCGAGGATGCTGCGCATCAGGCTGAGCTCGCCGATGGTCACGGCTGGAGCGGTCGGCACCTCGATGGTCTTGGCCAGTTCCCTCAGGGTCTGCCTTTCGCCGCTGCCCACGCTGTCCGGCACGCGGGCCAGGGTGAGGTGAGGCGAGAAGGCCCTGCGTTCGGGAGGAAAGCCCAGGGGTTCCAGGGCTTTCTCCACCCGCTGCTGGAGGCGAGCCAGGGGCTCCAGGTCGCCTTGCATGCCCACCCAAACGACGCGAGCGCCACGGCGGTCGCCGAACGTGCCCACCTCCGCCAGCGACAGCGCCAGCGGCGGTATTCCCTGTACCGTGGGGGCCAGTGCCTCGCGGATGGCAGCCACCTTCTCCTGCGGCACCGCCCCCAGGAATTTCAGGGTCAGGTGGACGCCCTCGGGCCGCACCCAGCGCAGGCGTGGCGCCCCTTTCTTGCGTAGCGCCTCCTGCAGGCTGGCCAGAGCCGCCTTCATCTCCGCCGGCAGCTCGCAGGCCACGAACAGGCGCAGCGTTTGCTCGCTATCTCTTCTCATCATGACCTAGCCTCAACAGTCGACAGGCGTTCTCCCCCAGGATGAGCCGCCTGCCGTCCTCATCATCCCCAAGTCCGTCCTCGATGGCCTGTCGTTGGCGCCGCTGCGATATGAGTGGGTAGTCGCTGCCGAAGAGAATACGTTCCGCTCCCACCAGTGCGGCGACCTGCCCGTAGATCGCCTGGCCATAGAGCAAAGGCGTGGCCGCCGTATCGACATAGACGTTGGCCAGCGCCTCCCTAACCTCGGGCATGAGAGCATAGAAGGGTAGGCCGCCCGCCCAGTGAGCGCCCACCGCCGTCAGCCCCTGATGGCAGCTCACGAATCGATAGAACGCATCCAGGCTCAGGCCACTCTTGCCCGGATAGGCGTGGCCCACCGGCTCGCTCACGTGGAAAAGGAGCACGAGATCATGGCGGAGGGCCGCCCCGGCCAGCATATCGCCGGCGCCCTGGTCCAGCGCATAGCCCTGGCTCTCGGGCCGAAGCTCGCCCAGGCCGCGGGCGCCGCCGCGAACGCAGCGCTCGATCTCCGTCAGCGCATCATCCTCGGCCCGCGGCTGGATGACGCAAAAGGGGATGATCCTCCCGCCGCTCCGGGCTGCCGTCTCCAGCAGGTATTCGTTGTGCTCCCTGCACAGCTCTTGCTCCGACCAGGCAAAGCCCAGGACCACGCTCGTGTCCACCTCCGCCTCCTCCATACTGGCCGGAAGCTCCTCGCCGGTGGCGATCTGGGCCTTGGGGCTGCTATACATCTGGGCGAAGGCAGGATCGCGGCGCAAATAGTCCTCCCGTCGCTCGCGCACCTGCGGCGGGAAGATGTGGGTGTGGAAGTCGACCACCATGGAGCCATAATAGCATCGGGTCGTAGACATTAGGAAGGGCGATTCTTATAATGACAGTGCCTATGGGCGGATAGGCCGGAAGTGGAGTAGGCGCTCTTGACCCCTGTGAGTGGTGCTTCGTTGGAGGAACTGCAAGCCTTCGCCAAGCGCGTTCGGCGCCACATCGTCGAGATGACCGCTGCCGCCGGGTGTGGTCACCCTGGCGGCTCGCTGTCTTGTGTGGACATCCTGGTGGCCCTGTACTGCCATACCCTTCGCCATGACCCCCAAAACCCGCAGTGGCCGGACCGCGACCGGTTCATCCTCTCGAAGGGACACTGCTGCCCCGTGCTTTACGTGACGCTCGCGCATGTCGGGGCCATCGCGCGCGAGGAACTGTGGAAGCTCCGCAAGCTCGGCTCGCCCCTGCAGGGACACCCCTGTCGGCTGAAGATGCCGCAGATCGAGGTCTCGACGTGTCCAGCATGGCTGTGGAGACGAACTACTTCCCCCTCTGGGAAGCCGACGGCGAGCAGACGTCGCTCGATGCCGCGTGGCACGAGCCCGACCGCCTCGTGCTCGAAGCTCTCGAACGGCATGCCGTTCTCCTCGAGGATCCCCCGGATCCTGTCCAGAAGCGAAGACGTGCCGTCAGACGAGCTCATGGTGCTTCTCCCCTCGGCTCGTATCCGACCGCTTCAGGATCTCGTCGATCGCGCTCTTCACCTTCCCGTCCAGCGGCGTAACCTCGTGCGTCGCTAAGATATCCTTCACCCTCTCGCGCAGCCGCTCCCCGAGCTTCGGGGACCCCGCGTTCTTCCATTCCATGAACTTCGTCCGGTCCGCAAGCTTCGGAAAGAAAAACTCCCTTCGGAAGTTCTCGACCGTGTGATCCGACGCTAGAAAGTTCCCCCCCGGTCCCGTCTCGTGGATGAGGTCCAGCGCTAGCGCCTCCTCGT
>JAIVWR010000150.1:0-3592 GCA_048636435.1 Acidobacteriota bacterium
CGAGAACCTCATGCGGCACGGCTTCGCCCCCACCCAGAAGCCCCCAGACCGAAACCCCTAGCTAGACCGCCTCGGCTTCATCCTCATCCCCATCGAATAATTCCCCCCGGCGATGCCAATTCGGTGTAACAGTCGGCCTCTAGAGATGTCTTAACTATGGAGCCTAGTTATGTTAACTAGGTAACCCCAAGCGAAGTGCCCACACCCCCGATAAGGGCAACCCGCCCGAAAGGGCGGAGCGCAAAGCTACGGGCCTAAAGCCGACAGGCTATGGCCGCCGGGCTGCCGAAGGAGGTTGGGACATAGTGTCCGACGTCGCATCCGCGAACGCCGCAAGTTGGCCAGGGGGCTACCCCGGCAAGCCATGGCCGGAAAGCCCATTGCGGCGTTCGCCCTCGTGGCAGTGGTCTCCACCCTCCCTGCTAGCTCTAACCGAGCGCTCACCGCCTATACGGAAATCGCCGCCGCTAATGTAGACAAAAGCCCATCCCTACCCCCAGGGGTGCTCCACGGAGTTGCCGGCCGCTCGGAGCACCCCTTTTCTACGCCTACCCCGACCGAACACCAGCAGACCAACCTCTGGCTGGCCCAACGACACCCTCTGGCATAAGGTATAATGATGCCGCTGAAGCACAGGGAAAGGATGTGAGAGGCAATGGCCGAAGTGCAGACACCACGGCTTCCCCCAGAGGTAGCGCACCAGCAGTCGGTGGTTCTTTTGGGTCGGGCCGCCGCAACCCTGATGCAAGCCATGGTGGACAGGTTTGGCTCAGAAGAGACCCAGAAAATCATCTACCCATCCTTGAAGCAGCTAGGAAAAGAGATCGCTTCCTTCGCACCAGAGCTGGGTATCACCGGCAACGATGCCCTGGCCCTCTCCGCCATCTCACACCTGATGGAGGAGCAGGTGCTAAGGGTTGTGGGCAAGCCTACCGAGGCCAGTCCGGACAGAGTGGTGAAACAGGTTACCGCCTGCCCGTTCCAGAACCTCCCCGCTGACTTTTGCTATGCCTTCCAGCCCATCTGCGACGGCATCGCCGAGGCTATCAATCCCCAGTACAGATGGGTCCTCACCAAGCTCATCCCCAAGGGCGACCCCATCTGCGAGTTCATATGGGAGAAGAAGCAGTAGTCATCCGGCGGCTCCACGACGCGGTGAGCGTGGGCTGAATCGCTCACCCCCTTGCACCGGTTACGCCCGCCATGCTGAATTGACTTCCCGATAGAGCCGAGCTAGGATAGGACATCAGGTTCAGGTATGGGGGAAAGAGGACGTATCAGACCATGAGGCGGTGGGTGTGGACAGCGGCGGCGGGCGCCATTCTTCTGTCGCTGCTGGCGATGCTGCTGGTCTTCGATACCCCTCGCGGCCTCAGGGCCGAGCCCACTGATCCCCCCATTACCGCCGCCCTCATCGGCCAGCCCTACACCCTCGGGGTGGAGAACACTTCCCTCTGGGTGCAGAACGCCGGCCTGTTCCCTGCCTCGCTCATTGTCGACTACTATGACCCCGACGGCGTCCGCATCGCTCAGGACAAGGTCGACGAGCTCGCTCCCGGCGCCTCGGCCGGCTTCGATCAGGCCGAGCAGCCCGACCTGCCCCACGGCTTCACTGGCTCTGCCGTGGTCACGGCTGATCAGCCCATAAAGACCGTCATCCTCAAGTTCATGGGAGAGGGAGACGTGCTCTCCTTGGGCGGCGACGACGGCCTCTCGGCCGGCTCCAACCGCATCTACCTGCCGCTCATCTACAGCCGCTTCGGCCCCGAGGCTGCCTGGAACACGCGCTTCGCCCTTCAGAACGTCAGCACGGCCACCAGTGCCTGTGTGCAGATGACCTATCTCAGCCACGAGGGCACAGTCGTCTTCAGCGAGCCGGAGGCCGATGCTCTGGCGGACCCTGAGTGCCCCAACGGCGGCGTGCCCCTGCCAGCGGGGGGCACCATCCTGCGCAACCAGGCCAACATGCCGGAGGAACTGCCCGAACAGTTCGAAGGCTCTCTCATCATCGAGACGATACCTAGCGACGAAGAGGGGGCCACCGCCTTGTTGGCCGCCGGCGCCGACATTTTCAACAGCGGCCGGCCCAGCTTCGCTTCGTACAGAGGCCTGGGGTGGGATCCTTCCGGGACCGGCGACCTGTCCACCGCCGTCCTCGTGCCCGTAGCGTTCAAGAACTTCGGCGAGCTCACCGGCTGGAACACCAAGCTTGCCATTGCGACCGCTGACCCCACCCAGACGACCGAGGTCACCGTCACCTATTGCTGCGATGAGCGCCTCCCCGAGCCCGACGGCTCCTTTCGCAAGACCTATGTCGTGCTGGCCTCCACCGTCATCGACCACGCCCTGGAAGCCGAGCTGCCCGATGGCTTCGTGGGCTCGGCCGTCATTACTGGCGAGCAGCCGCTGGCGGTCGTCCAGACGACCGCCTCGACCCTCCCCGACAAGGCCTCCTTCGAGGCCTTCGTCGGCATCCCCCAGTCGTCGGCCTCCACCAGCGTTTGGCTGCCGGTGCTCTACAAGGATTCCGGCTGGAAAGGGCCGTTCGGCGATGCCGCTGGCTGGAACTCCTGGTTCCGGGTTCAGGTTGCCGGCGGCGGTACCGCCAACATCCAGGTCACCTACCACGGCAACGCCCTCGACGGGGGCTCCCTCAGCTTCAGCGACAGCGTGACGGGCTCCAAGACCTTCGACCAGCATACTGACCCCCTGCTGCCGGCGGACTTCGCGGGAGCCGCCGTCATCACCTCCGATGAGCCCATCGCCGTGGTCGCAGGCATCTGGTCCGACGCCTATCAGGGCGATGCCGATGCCCTCTTCGCCGGCTTCGGGCCGGACCTGTGGCCCGGCCCACCTCCAGCGGACGACAGAGTCCCTGTTCCGCTCGTGTTCGGCTGGAACACCGTGTGCTACAGGGGGCCGGAGCGGCCCGTCGAGAGCGCTCTGGCCAACGCACTGAACAGCGTCGTAGCCCTCTACCGCCTGAGGCCCGATCAACAGTTCGACAAGTGGTTCGCCGGCCGGCCGGACATCAGCACAATCACCACTCTCAGGCCGTACGATTCGCTGTTCATTCTCATGGGCAGCGGCGCCACCTGGCAGCAGGAGATCTCCAGCACAGCCCTCACGAGCGTGAACCTGAGCCAGGGATGGAACACTGTCTGCTATACCGGCCCCACGCAGGACACAGAAACGGCCACAGCCGACATCAGCAGCCAGGTGGGGGTGATCTATTCACTCGGCAACAATCTGGTCTGGCGCCGCTTCGTCCCCGACAGGCCAGCTATCAGCGGCCTCACCCAACTCGAGCAGTTCAGCTCCGTCCTTGTCCTCGTCGCCGACCCCAGCGGTGTCACCTGGACGTTCATCCCCTGATGCCGCGTCGGGCCGCCGTGGATAATTCGATTACCGCGAGTTGCACCTGTCGGTCCAGCGGCGGGACAGAGATTGGACTTCCGATTTGTCGTTGATTCGCACGATCAGCCTGACCAAACGCTTTGCCAGGGTCATGGCGCTGGACGGGCTGGACCTCGAACTGGAGCCCGGCATCATTGGGCTCGTGGGTGCCAACGGCGCCGGAAAGAGTACGCTC
>JAIVWR010000151.1:0-3580 GCA_048636435.1 Acidobacteriota bacterium
TACTCGCAGACGGGAGGACTGGCAAAGGAAGAAGCTACGGCCGCCAGGAACCACACGATGGCGTCGGCCAGCAGGAGGGCGGCCACCAAAGCACAGCGAGGGCTGAAGCTGAGTAGGAGAGCAATCCTGGCTCCAGCCTGTAGTGCTTCAAGAGATGTGAGACACACGGGCCTGACGGGGCAGGCGTTGTGAAGCATACTCCATGGGGCTGGCATAGCCCAGAGCGCTGTGCTGGCGGCAGCGGTTGTAGAAGCGGACGTAGTCTTGCAGCCAGCGTTGCCAACCGTCCAGCGGCCCCGGGCCTATGCCGTCCCAGAACTCCTCGTCGATGGTGCGCTGAACTCGCTCCACCTTGCCGTTGAGGTGGGGGCAACGAGGCCGGATGCGGGTGTGACGAATCCCCAGGCGGTGCAGGAGGAGGGTGAGATCGTGGCCGAACTCGGAACCGTTGTCGGTCTGGATACAGTGCAGGGGGAAGGGGAGGGTCTTAAGGAGAGGCGGCAGGGCGCGGCATACGGCGGCAGTGGTGCGCTGCTCCAGGATTGTGGCAGCCAGGAAGCGACTGCAGTCATCCACCAGGGTGAGCTGGTAGCGGTTCTGGGGGAGGTACTTCAGGTCCATCTGAGCGCGCTCGCCTGGGGAGGCCTTGGCGTAGCGGGTCCAAACGGGCTTGGGTTTGCGAGGCCGGCGCACCAGGGCCCCACAGCGGCGGAGCACCCTGTAGGCGCTGCTGAGGCTGCAACGGATGAGGCAGGCCTGCCGCAAATAGGCGTGGAGGCGACGCACTCCCCAGCCCAGTTGGCGATGGGCGCGACGGATCACGTCCAGGACCTGACCGGGCAGGGCGCGAGGGCTGCACCGCGGCCGCCTGGAGCGGTCCAGAAGAGCCTGCTTGCCCTGTTTGCGCCACACCGCCCACCAGCGGGCGAAGGTGGGATAGGGCACCTCGGCCACGGAACAGAAGCGGCGGGCACTCAGGCGCGGCCACCTGTGGCGGCACTCCTGGAAGGCAACGATGTACTGAACCCTTGTGGCCACCGGCCACGGTGTGCGAACCTTGTGCATGTCGGGCCTCCTTGTAGGCTGTAGACTTGTTTGTCTTTTGCCTACCCTACAGCGAGGCCCGACCTCTTTTCACCCCCTCTCTTTCTCACATGTCTTGAAACACCACAGCGGTTGCCCACAACTGTTGCGTCGGCTAGACTAGCTCTGGCGGTCAGGCTTTATGCCTCACCGCCTGCTTTTGGCCATTACCGCGTTAGGGAGGGAGAGATATGGGTACACAAGTTCTCGAAAGGGCAAAGGAGCATTTCGCAGGGCTGATCGAAGCGCAGCTCGAGCGGATAGAGCGGATGAAGAAGGATGAGGGGTGGGTTGACTACGAGAAAATCAAGCCCATCATCATCGGCGTATGCTGGGGAGACGGCATTGGCCCCTACATCTGCCAGCAAACACAGAGGATTCTCGAGTTCCTGCTCAAGCCAGAACTGGAAAGCGGAAAGGTGGTCTTCAAGACCATTGAGGGACTGACCATCGAGAATCGGGCCGAGCAGAAGAAGGCCATTCCCGACGATGTGCTGGAGGAGCTCAAGCAGTGTCACGTCATCCTCAAGGCGCCTACCACAACGCCGCGCAAGGGAGACCCCTGGCCCAACATCGAGAGCGCCAACGTGGCCATGCGGAAGGAGCTGGACCTGTTTGCCAACGTCAGGCCGGTGAAGGTTCCGGAGCAGGGCATCGACTGGATGTTCTTCCGCGAAAACACCGAGGGAGCTTACGCCCTGGGAAGCAACGGCATCAACGTCACGGACGACCTGGCCATCGACTTCACGGTGACCACCGCCCAGGGCGCCGAGCGGATCATCCGCCTGGCCTTCGATTACGCCAAGAAGACCGGCATCAATAAGCTGACCGTCGTCACCAAGGCCAACGTCGTCAAGACCACAGACGGCAGGTTCCTCGATATGGCCCGGGAAGTTGCCAAGGACTACCCCGAGGTCGAATGGGACGACTGGTACATCGACATCATGACTGCCAAGCTGGTCGATCCCAAGAGGCGGACGCAGTTCCGGGTCATGGCGCTGCCCAACCTCTACGGCGACATCCTGACCGACGAGGCGGCGGAGTTCCAGGGTGGAGTAGGAACAGCCGGCAGCGCCAACATCGGCAAGCGCTATGGCATGTTCGAGGCCATCCACGGCAGTGCGCCTCGCATGGTCAAAGAAGGCCGCGCCGACTACGCCGACCCCAGCAGCCTTATCCGGGCGGCGTCAATGATGCTGAACCACATCGGCTTCACCGACCGCGGCAAGAAGCTGGAGATGGCCCTCGATATCTGCGGTAACTTCGAGCAGAAGCTGGTAGTCACCGGCCGCCCCACCGGCGCCAAGGGTTCCGAGTTGGCCGACTATCTCATGGAGACCATCCAGGACCCCGAGCTGGAGAAGCGGTGGCAAAGCTACCAACCCAAGACTAAGGCCGCGTAAGAGAGCTCACCCACCGGAAACCGTTTTCTAAGTAAGCTGCGCGCCGAAGCATCGCTGAGGGGCGGGCGCACTATCCACGCCAGTTCGTGGAAGCGCCCGCCCTGCTGTTTAGGAACCCACTCGCCTATGGGTAGTCCACCTGCACAGGCTTCCCTAGCGACCTCCTTGTCCATTACCATATGCACGGCAGTCAGGTTCCCCTCACGGCTCTGGGGGAGAAAGGCTGGCAGGGTTTTCCCAGGCAGATGGGAGGCAGAACGATGAGGCTGCGCGATAGGACAGCGATCGTGACGGGCGCCTCCGCCGGCATCGGTCGGGAGGCGGCGCGCCTGTTCGCCCGCGCCGGGGCCAATGTGGTGCTGGCGTCGCGGAACGCGGAGGCTCTGGCGCGAGTAGCCGAGGAGCTTCAGCCCTACCGCGGACGCTCCCTGGCGGTTCCCACCGACGTAACGGACAGCGAGGCCGTGGAGGCGATGGTGAAGACGGCCGCCGAGGAGTTCGGCAGCGTCGATATCCTGGTGAACAACGCCGGTCTCGGCCTGTACGCCGGCCTCGCCGAGGGGAGCATGGAGAACATCCGCCGTCTGTTCGAGGTGAACGTCTTCGGCGCTCTCAACTGCATTCGAGCGGTGGCGCCATACATGAAGCAGCAGCGGCGGGGCCAGATCATCAACGTCTCCTCGATAGCGGGGAAGATAGCCGCGCCCTACGAAGGGGCCTACGCCGCCACCAAGTTCGCCCTCACCGCCATCTCCGACGCCGTGCGCCTGGAGCTTCGCGACCACGGCATCACGGTCATCACCGTCTACCCCGGGCCGATCGACACGCCGTTCCGGGACAACGCCCTCAAGGAGATCGAGCCGCCCTCAGGCTCGCGGGTCTTGCGCCGCATACCGCCCGTGCGCGTGGCCGAGGCCATCGTCAAAGCAGCGCGTCAGGAGCGGGCGGAGGTGTACGTCACCTGGTTCGACCGAGCGGCCGTGACCCTCAAGGGCATCTCGCCCCGCTTCATCGACTGGGGGATGCGCCGGTTCTACCTGCGACGGCGGGGCGAGCGGGGGTAGGGGCGAGGCGGCGAGGCGGCTGTTCTGCTA
>JAIVWR010000152.1:0-3567 GCA_048636435.1 Acidobacteriota bacterium
TCCTGGAGAAGGCTTATCCGCTGACGGTAACGTCGATAGGCCTGGCTCCCACCATACAGCAGGGTGTGGTCACCTATCTTGCCACCGCCAAGCTTGAGGGGTTCGATGCCAACGCCGACGTTCGGCCGGCTCCAGGCATGAGCGGAGCAGCCGTTATTGTTACCGAGGAAAAGAGCGATGTCCTGGCTGTGCCCAACCAGGCCATTAGACGTCGCGGACAGGACAAGATCGTTGAGGTAGTGGTCGACGGCAAGCTCGAGACAAGGGTCGTCCAGACAGGGATCAGTGACGCTGAAAAGACAGAGATCCTCAGCGGCCTGAAGGTTGGCGAGCTGGTGAAGCTCCCAGGCAGCGTTTCGGTTGAGGGCGCAGGGGAGGAAGTGGAGGAACTTCCGGCCGGTCTTCGCTAGGCAGTAATTCGCACCATGGTCAAGCTGACCGATATCACCAAGGTCTACCGCGCTGGCGATGTGCCTGTGCCCGCTCTGCGAGGAATCAACCTAGAGATAGAGGAGGGCGAGTTCCTGGCCATTATGGGGCCTTCGGGGTCAGGCAAGTCCACCCTCCTGAATATCCTCGGCTGCCTGGACAAACCCACCTCAGGCACCTATGAGCTCGATGGCCTGGAGGTCAGCGCGTTCGATGAGGAGCGGCTGGCGGTGATCCGTAATCGCAAGATCGGCTTCGTCTTCCAGAGCTTCAACCTCCTTCGTCGCCTGCCAGCGGTCGAGCAGGTGGAGCTACCCTTGCTCTATCGCAGGGTGCCCGACCGGCGGCGGGTGGCGCTTCAGGCGCTTGTTGACATGGGGCTGTCCGACCGCGTGACGCACCGGCCCCCGCAGCTTTCGGGAGGCGAGCAGCAGCGGGTGGCCATCGCCCGCTGCCTTGTGACGAACCCTTCACTGGTGCTGGCCGACGAGCCGACAGGCGCCCTGGACACCGCCACCGGCCACGATATTATGCGCATCTTTCGGCGACTCAACGCAGAGCTGGGCATCACCATCGCTCTTGTGACGCACGAACGGGAAATCGCCGCCTACGCTCACAGGGTCGTTCGGCTTCAAGATGGTCAAATCGTCAGCGATGAGCCAATGTCATCGTCGAACGGCTCGCCAGCGGCGGCGGAACCCTCGCCCGGCGGTGACGGTGGGAGTGAGGCTTCAACGGCATGAGCATCATCGACACCATCCGTATTGCCTTCGCTGCTCTGACTGCGAACAAGCTGCGCTCGTCGCTGACCATGCTCGGCATCATCATCGGGGTGAGCGCGGTCATCACGCTCATGGCGGTGGGCCAAGGTTCTCAGAAAGGCGTGACGGAGCGCATTCAGGGGCTGGGCAGCAATCTTATCTTCATCAGGCCCGGTCAGTCTCAGGCATCGAATGTTCAGGCGGCGGTGTATGGGGGGCAGGCACTGACCCTGGTGGACACGGATGCCTACGCGATCAATGACCCCGAGCGGTTTCCCTACGTGGAGGGCGTGGCGCCGCAGGTCGACTTCGAGGCCAGACTGATCGCCGGTGGCGAGAACACGACCACCACCGTCATCGGCACTACGCCCGACTACCCGTATGTACGCGACTTCTATTTGGCGAAAGGTCAGTTCATCAGTGACGACGATATTACCCGCAAAGGCCTTGTGGCTGTGCTGGGGCACGGGGTGGCCCAGACGCTCTTCGGTGACAGCGAGCCCATCGGCAAGTCCGTGCGCCTCGCGGTAGGCCCTCCTAGCATGTCGATCACCTTCAACTTCCGGGTCATCGGCGTCATGGAGCCGAAAGGGGCCACGGCCACCGGCGATGAGGATGACCTGATGTTCATACCCCTGCCGACAATGCAGGCCCGTATTCCCTTCCTGAGGAATCCTCAGGGGCTCAGCAACGTGTTCCAGATCTCGGTGAAGGTGAGTGACAGGGATGACTTCGAGCGAGCGGAGAAGGAGATAGCAGCCTTGCTCCGCGAGCGTCACAACGTGACCAAGGATGACTTTGAGATTCTGACGCAGACCGACGTGGCCGACTTGAAAGCCGCCGAGACCGAGATATCTCGGACGCTGTGGGCGGCGATGGCCGCCATCGCCGGCATCTCCCTTGCGGTCGGCGGCATCGGCATCATGAACATCATGCTGGTCTCGGTCACGGAGCGCACCCGCGAGATAGGCATCCGCAAGGCTGTGGGAGCGACGGGGGGCGACATTCTGAGGCAGTTCCTGGTTGAAGCTCTGATGGTGACGATGGCCGGTGGAGCCATCGGGGTTATTCTAGGCGTTACCCTTGCGACGCTGGCGGACGGCCGCACCATCCTGGAGCAGAGCGTCCGGGCGGAGGTCTCGCTGGTGGCCGTGGTTCTGGCCTTCGGCGTGTCTGCGGTCATCGGCCTCTTCTTTGGCATCTATCCCGCGTACAATGCCTCTCGCCTCAACCCCATCGAGGCCCTGCACCACGAATAGGGACGGAAGAGCCGCCTTCTACTGGAGGGCCTGGGCCAGCCGTTCATCCAGAATGCGGATGATCTCCTCCACCTCCTGTCCCGGTGTGGCGCCGCCTATTGCAGCCACGATAATGTGAGCGGTGGCTCGGTCTCGCCGAATAACGACCAGGTGAGCCACGAAGTCAACGTCGACCTCAAACTCCACGTCCTCCGGCCGAAGTGTGCCTGTGAAATTAGCCGCCAGCGTCTCATCGCCGATGCTGGGGAAGGACATCGGCTCTCCCTCAATGGAGATTACGCCGGGGAAAAGGGCTATGCTCTGGCTGGGGTCGGCAGCTATCTCCCTGCCCCAGTCTAGGCCGGCTGCAGCTCCCTCGGAGGTCTGGAAGATATTTAGCGAGACAGTGACCAGGGCGGTGCCGCCGCTGATAAAGACACCCAGAGGATCGTTCGTCATATAGGTGGCGTCATATCCCAGGAGGCGTCCCCATCCATCAAGGCGGGCAAGAGCCGCCTGTTTTCCCTCCGGATCGGTTTCGGCAGCTTCCTCGTTGTCCGTGAATACCTCTCCCGGCTCCTCCAGGACGAAGCCAGAGGGCAAATCGTCCAGTGTCAGGGCTACGCTGTTGAGCGTGGCCTCCAGCGTTGGTCTGTCGACCGGAACGGTCGTTGCGGAGGGTCCTTCCTCGTCACCTCCGCCGCAGCCGACCCCAACGACCAGCGGGACCGCGACGAGAGCAAGGGCGACTGCGATGAGCCGAGTTCTCATAGTGACCTCCCATCATGTTCGTGCGCCACGCCGTCCTCGAGCGACTCTGCTCAGCGCCTGTGGCTGTTTCCTCAGCCGTGGCGGGAAGAGGGTGGTGAGCATCGCGGGTTTGGCAGAGCGCACCGCGGTCGATTATAGCAGGTGTGGCGGCAATAGTGCGCGGATGTTCCTCCGCTTGGTGGCCAGCTTGCAGTTATCGCTTTGGCCGCCCGGCTGCTCGGGCAGCCACCAGCGGCCGGTCTTCGCCCGCTGCTTGTGCGGGGGCTGCCCACTTCTGGCCCCGTCTCTTGACCAGCGCTAGAAATGCCTTTACCACGGCAGGATCAAACTGAGTACCAGCGCCGTCTTCTATCTTGGCCAGGGCTTCC
>JAIVWR010000153.1:0-3489 GCA_048636435.1 Acidobacteriota bacterium
ACCTGCTTGGAAGGAAGGAGCTCTGTCGGCTGTCGATCCTTAACTCCGTGTCACCCGGCCTGAAGTGGTTGGAGGCCTGGGTCGGCTTCGAACCCACGTCCCTCTGCTGTGAAGCAAAGATTCTCCTGGGTACCGAGCAAGGCCTTGATGCGCTCGAGGTCTCGTGCAATGGAGGATAGGGAGCCTGGGATCTGGCCGCATGTAACGATGTGTTCTCCCTAACTGGGAGACCGATGGGAGGTTGGTCACAGACCCATTCCGGGGCAGCAGAACGGAAGGCCCCAACGAGGGTCTACGATTGAGGAGAGGTTGACAGGCACTGCGCGTTCATGGGAGGTTGGTTCACTGCTGTTCGAGGTCTACGACTTCAACTTCCTGCTCCTTCCGACCCCCGTCTGCAGAACACCTCGCCGAGCACCCTTCGCCTGTAGTGTAGCTATTGCTACCTGCCCGGGGAGCCAGCCGCTCCCGCCACGCGACAACCGTCGAAGCCCTACGCTCCGTCCACTTCCACCCCATCGCCACCACGGACCTCAGGGTAGCGTCGTGCGCCTTGAGGCCCAGCCGGTGCCACCGCTCGCGTCTGCCCGGCGTGGCGCCGGCGTTTACACGAGACATCCCACCCACTATACTCGTGGCTGCGGGCTTGGCGGCAAGCGCCCGGCCGTAGCCGTGGCGGGTGTCGCTGAACAGGCATCGCTCGGTCCGCTAGAGATCGAGGCTCGGCCTGGAGGAAGAGGGGTGTAACATGGCAGTTCGATCACCTGAGGAATTCAGAGAGAGCCTGAGGGACAGCCGTCGCGTCTTCATGAACGGCGACTTGGTTGACGACGTGACTACTCATCCGATCCTCAAGATCAGCACCGAGACGGCGGCTGGGGACTTCTTCCTCACGCACTCCGAGGATCCGGCCGTGCGCGACCTCTTCGTAGCACCCCACCCGGAGACCGGCGAGCCCATAAGCCGCTACTTCCTGCCTCCGCACACTCCGGAGGACCTGGAGAAGCGCCTGGAGATGATCGGTCAGTCCATCCGCCTCACCGGCGGGCTCCCCTTCGGCAAGGACGTTGGCACCGACGTCATGTACGCCATAATGACGACGGCGCAGCGGATGGGGAAGCCGGAATATCTCGAGAGGGCGCAGAGCTACCTGGAGCACCTGCGCAAGAACGACCTCAACCTGTGCGCCGCCATCACCGACGTCAAGGGCGACCGAAGCAAGCCGCCCGCCCAGCAGGCGCACCCGGACTACTATCTACACGTGGTCGACCAGAATAACGACGGCATTGTCGTCAGGGGCGCCAAGATTCACATCACCGGCGCCCCGGTGGCCAACGACATTCTCGTACTGCCGACCCGCCAGATGCGGGAGAACGAGGGCGAGTACTCGCTGGCCTTCGCCGTCCCGGTCAACGCCAAGGGCATCACGATGGTCTGCCGGCCCAGCCGCGGCGAGCGCGGCCCCTCGGAGTTCCCAATGGCCCTCCCGGTGCGCGGCCTGGTCGAGGCGATGATCATCTTCGACGACGTCCTCGTGCCCTGGGAACGAGTTTTCATGTGCGGGGAATGGCAGTTCTCCATGCTCCTGGCCTATACCTTCGCCACCTATCATCGTTTCACGGCCGTGAGCTACAAGATCCCCATCGTGGAGATTCTCGCCGGCTGCGCTGTCGCCATGGCCGAGATGAACGGCCTCGAGCAGGCCGGGCACATTCGTGCCAAGCTGGTGGACATCGCCGCCTACGTGGAGACGCTAAAGGCCCTGGCCACCGCCGCCATCAAGTCGCCCGTCATGTACGGCGACCTGGCGGTGCCCAACCCCCTCATCACCAACATGGGCAAGCTGCACTTCGCCAACCGCTACCACGAGATCATCAAGCTGGTTCAGGACGTCTCGGGCGGCATCATCAGCACCATGCCCACCTACCAGGACTGGCAGAACGAGGAGCTACACAAGTCCCTGGAGCACTACCTGGGTGGCTCTTCCAGGTACACCACGGAGGAGCGCCTCAGGATGGTCGCCCTGACCCACCGCATGGTGGCCTCCGCCGAGGCCGCTCACATGGAAGTGGTTACGGTTCACGGCGAAGGCTCGATGGAGGCGCAGCGCATGATGATCCACGCCGAGTCGCCTTTCAAGGAATACCGCAACCTTGCCCTGACCGCCGCCGGCATCCCGCCGCGCGGCTAGATGTCGTGCGTCCTGCCGCATTGGCGCGGATTAACCGGCTCCAATTGTGGAGCACGCCTGGGCGCGCGAACGCACATTAGCTGCTTTTTCAAGCCGCCGATAGTTGCATATTGTCCCCGAATGAGCGACGATCCAACGCGTCACCACAGACCAAAACATAAGGGAGGCAGTATGACTTACGAAACCATTCTGTACGAAACGCAGGGCCGCATTGCGACCATTACCCTGAATCGACCCGAAAAATTCAACGCCATCCGCCCGCTTTGGCACGCCCTATTCCAGGGTCTGGGGCTGCTACCTGACCGGTATGTGGTTTTACCGTTTGGGGCTTACGCGGACGAAACTGCTTGCCCTCAGCGGCGACAGCATCTCCGGCAAGGAGGCCGCCGAGATGGGCCTGATTAACAAGGCGGTTCCGCTCGAGAAGTTGGAAGCGGAGGTGCAGTATTGGGCGAACCGGATGACCCAATGCCCGACCTCACAACTGGCCGCGATGAAGCTGATCGTGAACCAGGCCTTTGAGAACATGGGGCTGCTCAGCACCCAGGTGTTAGGGTCGGTTCTGGATGGCTATATGCGCAACACGCCTGAGGGCCTAGAGTTCGTCAAGACGGCCAAAGAAAAGGGGGTCGCCGCCGCCATCGCAGAGAGGGACGCGCCATTCGGCGATTATAGCCAGGCGCCGCCTGCTGAGAAGCCGGTTGGCGCGCCCGGCGCGGACTGAGTTCGAGCCAACGCACAAGGAACTGAAGAAAGGGGGCTGATGCAGCCGTGCGGAGCCTAGGCAAGTTCTGGCCGATCTTTCTCGCCCTGGCAACGGTGCTGGTAGCGCTAACGGTGGCTTGCGAGGACGAAGAGGAGGCGACTCCCACCCCCGTCGGCACGCCCACGGCCGCGGCGACCGGCACTCCTGCCGCCACGGCGGACGTGCCGGGCATCACGGACACGGAGATACTCCTGGGAGCCGATGTACCCCTTAGTGGCGCCCTGGCTGCGGTCTACGCCACGATCCCTCAGGCCACAGAAGCCTACTTCAACTACATCAACGACACCCAGGGTGGCGTCTGCGGTCGCAAGATCGTCTACAAGGTAGAAGACAACCTGGACGACCCCGCTAGGGCCATGGAGGTGGTGCGCAAGCTGGTGGAGGAGGACGAGGTGTTCGCCATGGTTGGCTCCCTGGGCGATGCCCCCCATCCCGCCACTTGGGACTACCTGAACGAGAACGGCGTGCCCGACATCCTGGTCTCCGTCGGCTCTCACATGTTCGGCGCCGACCCCGAGAGGCACCCCTGGAC
>JAIVWR010000154.1:0-3481 GCA_048636435.1 Acidobacteriota bacterium
GCGCTGGTGGCAGCGGAGGCCTGCCTGCCGCCAGGCAGGGATTCGAACCCGCCACGGCGGACAGGTTCCCCGACCTAGGGCTTATGAGTCCCCTGAGGCAAGACTGGGCATTAGGATAGCCGCCGCCTCCTGGCGTACCAGGCCGCTGCGACGAGGACGGTCAGTGCCAGATCAGCCGCGCGCGGTCGATGTCGTGGCGAGGACCCCTTCCTTGCACCTGCGGTGGTCGAACCAGGGAACGGCGCGATGCGCATAGGCGTTGGCGCAGACGAAGTTGTACACGCCTTCCGTTCGCAGCCACTCCTCCATCCTCGCGATATCAGGGTAGAAGGGGACAGCGTCCTTCCAGATAGCCCGACCGCAGAGGAAACCGCTGGCACCTGCTTCGGTGGCCAGCTCCACCTGGACCAGGAACTCCTCTATGCCCACGCCAGCGCTCAATATCACCCAGGGCATTCCCGCGCCTTCATTGAGCTGACGGCAGAACTCCCGCACGTCTGATAGCTGGTAGACAGCCTGGCGCTCCTGGCCGTCGAAGATGCCTCCGCAGAACTCTCTGGTGCTCTTCAGGTTGGCGGGGAACTCCAGCTTGAGGACGTCCACCCTATACTTTGGGGCACTGAACTCGCGGGCGCTGCGGATGACGAGGTCCGGCTTCTTTCTGGCGAACTCGTCCGTGCTGGTGCCCCCCTCCTCAAGCGCGTAGCTGACCAACTCCAGCAGGAAGGGCATACATGCCTTCTCGCATTCCTCGCCCAGCCGCTGCACGAGATCCTGCTGATAACGGCGGACATCTTCAGAAACATCGGGATGGTAGTAGAGGAGCAGCTTGACGGCGTCGGCGCCGGCATGCTGTGCTTTCTCCACCGACCACCCTTCTATGAAATTGGTCTTGCGCTCCCTGCCCGTGGGGCCGGACCGCTCATAGCCCGTCTCCTCGTGGGCAAGAAGGAGGCCAATGCCCCGCGGAATGCTCCGGAAGGAGTGCGGATAGCCGTAGATCGGGTCGGTGAGGACGGCGGTGGCGTAGGGGGCAAGAACCCTTGTGATGGCCTCCTTTACCTCGGCCAGTTCCTCGCCGGAGACCTGCTCCGGGCTCCTGTTCGTCGTCTTAGCGATAGCGTTGCTTAACGAGCCCCTCTGGTCGATGGCCATCATCTTGAAGCGGCCCTCTCCATCGGCCAGTGACCGGAGGCGGCGCCATTTACCCTCGGATATTTGCGCGTCCATAGTAGTCTCCTCCTGCTCCGTCAGCTCGCCGTCAGGCAAGCGCTTGGGTCTTTCCTGCCGCTCAGGCTGGTCACGTGAGCGAATGCCCTCTCGAACTCCTGCGTCGTCATGTTCGCCGCCGCGGCCAGCTTAGCCAGCATCTTGGGGTCCTGGAGGTCGGGCGGCTCCAAACGGATCATGTACTCACGGGCGACGTTGTAGTGCTCCGAGTCGATATCGACAAGGCGAATGCGAGTGCGCCCCGTGGCGGCGTCCCGCATCTCATCGAAAGGCAAGATGTGCAGGCGGCCGAAGTCCAGGTAGACAAGGCCACCGTACCGCAGACGCTCGTCCGCCGGCTCCGAAAGCAAGAAGTGGATCGCCCCATAGCCCAGAGTCCGGGTGTAGTCGATGTCGAAGGGGATGGGGGGAGCGCAGCGCAGCTCGTAGCCCAGCGTCACATCCGCAACGGACAGCTGCTCGCCGCGCAGGGCGAAGCGCTGCTGGATATCACGCTTAATGATCGTGGCCAGCTGGATGTCACCTAGGCGCAGGTTGCCGTACGCATCGTATCCCATTTCGCCGCCATTGATCTCCGCCAGCTCCTCTGCGTCCAGCCTCTCGCCTATCCCCTCCGCGACGATGGCCAGCCCGTTCTCACGCCCCATGGCCCGCCGCTTGAGGATGCCGCCCTCGATGATGCCACATACGTCTCTGAGGCTTATGGGCCCCGTCGGGAACTCCTCGGGAATGATTGTAAGGGTGGCGCTAGCGGCCTTGCCGATGCCAAGGGCAAGGTGGCCGGCCTTGCGGCCCATGACAACAACGATGAACCAGCGGTTGGTGGTGCGGGAGTCCTCCATCAGGTTGAGCACCAGCTCCGTGCCGAGATGACGGGCAGTCTGGAAACCGAAGGTGGACATGCCCCCCGGCAGAGGCAAATCGTTGTCGATGGTCTTGGGGACATGGGCGACCCGGAACGCACCGTTGGCGGCCTTCGCCACCTCCTGGGCACCAAACGCAGTGTCGTCGCCACCGATCGTAACCAGATAAGCGATGCCGAGCTCGCGGAGCGCATGGACGGTACGCTGAAGCTCCTCAGCGTCGCCCGTCGGGTTGGAGCGAGAGGTGCGCAGGATAGAGCCTCCCTGGAAGTGGATTTGGGAGACATCGGGGATAGCCAGCGGGCGCACCCTATCGACGCGTCCCTCCATCAGGTACTGGTAGCCGTCGTAAATCCCGACGACTTCCAGGCCGCTATTGACCGCCTCGATAGTCGCAGCGCTGATGGCGCTATTGATGCCGGGGGCCGGTCCCCCGCCGACCAGAATGCCCAGACGACCCTGCGTCCTTGCCATAAAGACCTCACTCCCCTATATGAAGACCATCAGCCATGAACTAATGATGAACGCAAGAGCGAGTGGATTGGGCTCTTCAAGAATATTATAGCTTTCTCTCATCGCCCAGGCGAGTCGTTTCTATAGACGCATCTATGAGAGGGATGTTACAGCCTGTTCTGAGGCCACTACGAGCGGGCCGCGGGAGAAGAGTGGACATCTGGGGTAGCGGCCGTAGTGATGGCTTTCGTGGGCGCTGCCCGCGAACGAATCCCCTGGTCGCCTTGCCCAAATGGCTGACGAGGGGGTTCTATCTTGACCGTGGGGGAATCTGCAAGGGCCTGGGCGGCACGGTGAGAACGGGGCCGTGCTGACCAACGAGGAGCGGACGACGGATGGTGCCGACGCGTCTCATACGGTGATGACGACTTTTCCTTGGGCGTGTCCTTCTTCGACATAGGAGATTGCCTGAGAGGTCTGGCTCAGGGGGTAGGTTCTGTCGATGATGGGTGTCACTTTGCCGGCTTCGAGGAGGTTTTTCACATAAACCAGGTCCTCGTGACTCCGGGTGGCGAAAAAGGCGCGCATCCTCTGACTCACGAATGGAGACAGCGCTCGGGTCGTGAAGAAGCGGGGGAGGCCTCCGACCCAGCGGCCGTGTCCTCCTCCGATGAGTACGTAGGTTCCTCGGGAGGTGAGGGCGCGTCTGCAGTCTGACAGCGAGCGGTTCGCGGCGACATCGAGCATGAGATCGTGGCGCTCATCGGTTCTGGTGAAGTCTTCCCGGGTGTAGTCGATGACGTGGTCTGCTCCTATGGATCGGGCCGTGTCGACGTTTCTCGTGCTGCATACAGCGGTAACTTCTGCGCCAAACGATTTCGCAATCTGCACGGCGAACGTTCCGACACCCCCCGATGCGCCGTTGATCAGGACTT
>JAIVWR010000155.1:0-3413 GCA_048636435.1 Acidobacteriota bacterium
CGTTAGCAGCGTCTAGAAAGGTGCGAGCCGCGGATGCGGGACGACGAAGATGGGGGTGAATGGACGTGCCCAAACATCGTGGAAGGGACGGCAATTCCGAAGACGTGGAGGAGACCAACAACCTGACGACTCACATGTTGGACTGGGCAAAAGAGAAGATAGCGGCCGGAACGACTGAGCCTCCCAACAAGGAGCAACCTGCGCCAAAGGCTGAGCGCCGACAGATGGGCACGGTAATCGTGGTGGCCGTCCGCGGCGACGCGCCGAACCAAGCGGAGGCCCAGCTCTTTGAAGATGAGGCTGACGCCAAGCGATTCGTGGAAACCCTAGTGGAAGGCAACGTAGACCAGGAACGCATCGCTGTCCTGCGAGGCAAGGCCGTCGAAATGAATGTGACCTACCGCCCAGTGATCCAACTGGGCCTAGACGGCGACCAGCAAGGAAGCGACGACCAAGACCAGCAACCCTAGCTCCATCACAGGCCAGGCCGCCCTGTGAGCGACGAGCGCTGTCAGAGCGCAGCCGCTCGCCCTGAGCTTGCCGAAGGGGCCTGCCCTCGGTCTCTGAGGCTGCCGCCTACGCGTGCTGAAGGGGAGGCCGGGAAGAGCTCCAAGAACCGCGTTTATGGGGCCACCGCCACTTCGCCCTTCTCGGACTCGCCCTCCCCGGAGGTCTCTGGCATGCCTAGGCCACGCTGGTCCATCTCGGCCAGCTTCGCCTCAATCTCGATGACCTCCTGAAGGTTAGCCCTCTGTCGCTCGACCAACTCGAGCTTGGCTTGGACGTACTCGCGCTGCGCCATCAGACTGGTGTGCTCGCTGTCCAATCCCTTCAGATAGTCTTGCAGCACGTCCGACGACCGCTGTGAGCGCCGCTTGCCGCCCTCACGCGCTGTGGGTTGGCTTTGCATAGCTGCCCCCCTTTCCCCGCATGTCCTGCCGGACAGTTGGTGTGCGTGTGGCTAACGAGCCTGGTTCACTGATCCTACTCGCAGCCGCGGGAGTTGGCAAGAGAGGGATCTCTGACGCTCAAGGCGAGCGTAGCAAGTGCTTCTGAGTCGTTACGGTCTATCTCGCTGGGCTGACGGCGAACAGCCCTCTCGCCGAACGGGCGGCAAGAAAGCCGTGAGAATCGGCAGCGGACGAGTCCACCGCCTCCACATCCCCCTCGAAGTCCTCGACCCGTGTCACCCAAACCTCGTACATGCCCGACGAGTCCGGGCTGTCGGCGAAGGGGCAAAGCTGGACGGTCGCACCGCCGCTGAGGCTGTCGCTGCCAACGGCGTGGCTCCCCTGCCCCGATACGCCCTCGATCGCGCCATCGGCCACCCGAAACTGGCGGAACCTCACCTCATCGCTGGAAAGGAGGGCTTCGCCGGAGACATCGGTCACCTGGAGGAAGTAGTCGCCGTCGGGCAGGCGTGGCGGGCCTTCCTCCTGCCCCACCACCAGGTAGGCGTCGCACTTGTCTTCGAATATGACCGCCGCCGCTGGCTGGCCGTCCTGAAGCGCCACCGAAATACTGCCCACGATTGCGGCATATGGGAGGACTCCCTCCTCCTCGTCCGAAGGGCCACCGTCCCCGCCGCCGACGACGAAGGCCAGCGTCAGGCCCACCGCCACAGCCACCGCTGCGACGCCCACGACGGCCGCAACGACCCACGGCCACCGCTGCCAGCGGGCCCTCTCGGGCGTCGGCGGTTCCCAGGACCAGTCCCAGTTCCGTTCCAGCCCGCTCCTGCGGCCTACCGGAATACGCTTCTTATCCCGAAACCACGGCATGTCGATGAGACTCCTAGTCTATATAGACGCTTGACCCCCGCCGATAGCTACTGGCCTCCTGCCAACCCCTTGTCAGACGCCAACACTTATGATAAACAACGAGCATCGGCCTCTACACGAAAGGAGCTGCGCCATGTTTCAGACAAGGATCACCGAACTCTTCGACATCAAGTATCCCATTATCTGCGGCGGCATGTACTGGATCGGCCGGGCCGAGCTGGTAGCAGCAGTCGCCAACGCTGGTGGCCTCGGCTTCATCGTGGGAGCCACCTTCGAGAATGTGGACGACCTCCGCGCCGAGATCCGCAAGGCCCGCGACCTGACCGACGGCCCGATCGGGCTCAATATCAACCTGTTCCCCGCCCTCCGTCCCCAGCCCATCGAGGCCTGGGTGGAGATCGCCTGCGAGGAGAAGATACCGGTGGTCGAGACCTCCGGTCGCAGCCCGGAGGCGATCGTGGCGCCATTGCACGCCGGTGGCATCAAGATAATGCACAAGGTGGCGGGCGTCCGCTACGCTCGCACTGTCGAACGGGTCGGCTGCGACGCCGTCTCCGTGGTCGGACACGAGTGCGGCGGTCACCCCGGCATGGACGAGGTCACCACCCTGATAATGGTCCCCGCCACCGTGGACGCGGTCAGCATACCGGTGGTGGCTGCCGGCGGCTTCGCCGATGGTCGCGGCCTCGTCGCGGCTCTGGCCCTGGGCGCCGACGCCGTTCTCATGGGCACCCGCTTCATGGCCACCAAGGAGTGCCGCGGCCACCCCGACTGGAAGGATTGGCTGGTCAACGCCTCGGAGGCAGACACCGCCTTCTGCATGAAGTCCATCAAGAACCCGTCGCGGGTGATCAAGAACGCCGTGTCCGCCAAGGTGATCGAGATGGAGGCCCAGGGAGCCACCCTGGAGGACTTGATCCCCATCATAGCCGGACAGGCGGGCGCCGTCTTCGACGACGGCAAGATGGATTCCCAACTGGCCAGCGCCGGCCAGGCGATCGGCCTCATCCACGACGTCCCGACAGTGAAGGAGCTCATCGACCGAATCGTCGACGAAGCGATCGAGATCCGCGAGCGCCTCAACACCGCCATCGCCTAGCGCAGTAGCCCATCGGAAGGCCGCGAGCGGCCGGCGGCTACCGTCTTCAGGCCTGGCTCTCGTCCGCGATCCCCGCCAGGCGCTCCGCCAGGGCCATCTTCTCGGCCAGATTGGCCTGTCGGAACATGGCTATCCTCTGCGCCTGAGGCGAGCCCGCCCCATGCATGCACTCCACCAGGGCAGAGCAGCTCGTCATGCTCTCGATGAGACGGGCCACTCGAATCCTGTCCTCGGCGGGGAAGTCAGCGGCGCCCTGGAAGTACTTCCGAACGTACGGCCCCACTACGGGATGTCGCAGGTCCTTCTCCGACGGCAGAGTGCCCAATATGCCGCCCGCTATGTCGTGGGCCAGGCGGCCTATCTCATAGATGAACCTGGTGGTGTTCAGCTTGACCGTGTTGGCCAGGAGAGGGTTCACATAGCAGACGCCGGAGGGCGTCACCTGCCCCTCAGCGGAGCAAGCCAGGGAGCAGTCGAAGAGGGTCTCAGTGAGGTGCACCATCTCCACCAACTTGTCGCGAATGTGGGCGGCC
>JAIVWR010000156.1:0-3411 GCA_048636435.1 Acidobacteriota bacterium
CGCGGGATGGTCCGAAAACCGCTACCCACCAAAAATGAACCAGTCACGAGAAGGGGCTTGTTCTCTCTAGCCCCTGCGGCGCCAGCGTGTGCCTTCCGAGGCGTCCTCGAGAGCGACGCCCAGCTCGGCCAGGCGGCTGCGCACCTTGTCGGAGAGCTCGTAGAGCTTGGCCTCCCGCAGCTCATCTCTCAGCTCCACCAGCAGGTCGATGAAGGGGCGAGCGGCCAGCCCCACCTCCTCCTCGGCCAGGGTCAGGCCAAGGACCCCCGCCAGCTCGCGCAGGGCTGCCTGGCCCTCCTCCACCGGCCAGCCCTGGTCGCGGGCGCGGTTTATCTCCCGCGCCAGGTCGAACAGGGCGGCCAAGGCCTGGGCTGTGTTCAGGTCGTCGTCCATGGCCTCGATGAAGCGGCGGCGAAAGGCCTCAGGGTCGAGGGGAGGCCCCTTTCCGGCGCCGGGCAGGCGGGCGGCCAGGCGAAGGCGCTCGGCGGCTCGCTTGCCAGCGTCCAGCCCCTCCTCGCTGTAGGTGAGGGGGCTGCGATAGTGGGAATTGAGGACGAACAGGCGGCAGCCATCGGCACCGTATTTCTCCAGGCCCTCGGTGATGGGGATGATGTTTCCCAGGGACTTGCTCATCTTCTCTTCGTCGAGGTACAGCCAGCCATTGTGCAGCCAGAAGCGAACGAAGGGCTCGCAGCCGGTGTAGGCCTCGCTCTGGGCGATCTCGTTCTCGTGATGGGGGAAGACGAGGTCGACGCCGCCGCCGTGGATGTCCAGGGTTTCGCCCAGGTACTTGACCGCCATGGCGGAGCACTCGATGTGCCAGCCGGGACGACCAGGCCCCCAGGGGCTGGGCCAGGAGGGCTCTCCCGGCTTGGCCGCCTTCCAGAGGGCGAAATCGCCCGGGTGCTCCTTGTTCTCGCCGGGCTCCACTTCTCGCCCCACGCCACATCGGGCGCCGGCCTCCGCGGACTCCAGGCTGCGGCCAGAAAGCTTGCCGTAGTCCTTCTTGGCGCTGACCCGGAAGTAGACATCGCCCTCGGCCACATAGGCGTAGCCCTTGTCAACTAGGGTGGAGATCATCTCGATCATGGTGGGGATCTCCTGAGTAGCGCGGGGGTAGACGTGGGCCGGCAGGACGTTGAGGGCCTCCATCTCGGCGGCATACTCGTCGATCAACTGCTCGGCCAGCTCCTGAGTCGAGATGCCCAGCTGGTGGGCGCGGGCGATGATGCGGTCGTCGATGTCGGTGTAGTTCTGGACGTGGCGTACCTCGTGGCCACGGTACTCTAGGTAGCGGCGGAGAGCATCGAAGATAATATAGCTCATGGCGTGGCCGAGGTGGCTGCGGTCATACGGCGTTACGCCGCAGACGTACATCTTCACCGGGCCGTCCGCCGGGGCGAAGTCCTCCTTCTTGCCGCTGAGGGTGTTGTAGAGCTTCAAGAGGCATCCTCCTGGTGCTGGCTGGCGGCTGGCTCCTGCTTCCTCGCCTTCTCCAGTCCGGCGATGCGCTTCTCCAGTTTCTTGATCCGCCCTTCCAGCCGGTGAATAATATCCCACTCGGGGTCGGGCAGTTTCAAGATCGTATCGTTGCCGGGGTCATGATAGGCCACCACGTGGCCGGGTACACCCACCACGGTGGCGTTCTCGGGCACATTGGAAACCACTACAGAGCCAGCTCCAATGCGCACGTTGTTTCCCACGTCTATTGCCCCAATGAGCTTGGCACCGGCCCCCACCACCACGTTGTTGCCCAGGCTAGGGTGGCGCTTGGTGCGCTTGGTGCTGGTGCCCCCCAGGGTCACGCCCTGGTAGAGGTGACAGTTGTCGCCGATCTGCGCCGTCTCGCCGATGACCACGCCCATGCCATGGTCGATGAAGAAGCCGTCGCCGATCTCGGCGCCGGGATGGATCTCGATGCCAGTGAAGGTACGGCTGAGGTGGGAAATGACCCTGGCCGGCACGCGCAGACGCCTTTGATGAAGGAAATGAGCCAGGCGGTGCAACTGGCGGGCGTGAAAGCCGGGGTAGGCCAGAACAACCTCTAGTGCGCTGGTAGCGGCTGGGTCCCGCTCCTGCGTGGCTTCGATATCGCGTTTAATGCTTCGTAAGACTGACACGGGCTATCCCTCCTGTCCGTGGCTGCCTTTCTCCGTCTATGGGGTGTCCCAGCCCAGCGGGGCACCCCTCTATACATATGCAGACCAAGCGACAGCACGCCGCCACGGCCAGAGAAGGAAGCATCCCCTGAGATAACGCCATACCGATTTCTCTTCCTAACGTTCCTGCAGCAGGACCACAGCCAGGGCGGCAATCGCCTTACCCCGACCGATGTCGCCGATGCCCTCGTTGGTGGTAGCTTTCACGCTTATCCTGGATTCATCCAGGTCGAGGCTGTCAGCGATACGCTGCCGCATCGATCGGATGTGGGGGCTCAAGCGGGGCTTCTCGGCAATGACGGTAGCATCCATGTTCCAGACTGTGTAGCCTACCTGGGTTATCATCTGGCCGGTTTGGGCCAGCAGTTGGCGGCTGTCAGCCCCAGCGTAGGTCGGATCGTCTGGCGGAAAGAAACAGCCGATGTCGCCCAGGCCCGCTGCCCCCAGCAGGGCGTCCATGATGGCGTGGAGGAGGACATCCGCATCGCTGTGGCCACCCAGCCCCGTTTCCCCCTCTATCTCCACGCCCCCCAGAATGAGCCGACGCCCCTTCTGAAATCTGTGTATATCATAGCCGATGCCGACCCGCATGTCTAACGTACCCTGCTTTGGGCGAGGAGCGCTTCCACTACGGCCAAGTCGGCGGCGGTGGTCACCTTGATGTTCCGGGGCGAGCCCTCGAACACCCTGACCTGATAGCCCAGCATCTCCACCAGAGCGGCATCATCGGTGGCCTCACCCTGAGCCTGCTGGTGAGCCTGGCGCAGGATGTCGTAGCGGAAGACCTGGGGCGTCTGGGCGGCCCACAGCCGGCCCCTCGATAGCGTGCGCGCTATGAGGTCCGGCGGTTCCACCTCTTTGACCGTGTCCCCGATGGGTAGGGCAGCAATGGCTGCCCCTGTCTTCTTCGCTGCCTCCAGGCCCCGCTCGATAAGCGCGGCGGTCACCAGAGGGCGGGCACCGTCATGCACCACCACCCACTGGCAGGACGCCAGCGCCTCCAGGCCGTTACGCACCGAATCTTGGCGGCGTTCGCCCCCCTGGCAGACGGTCACCTTGCCAAAGCCGGCCTCGGCCACCAGCCCTCTTCCCCGCTCCATGTTCTCCGGCGAAAGGACCAGCACCACCCTATCCACGCCACGACAGGCATCGAAGGCGCTGAGGGTGTGGGCGAGAAGGGGCTTGTCGCCAACGACGGCGAACAGCTTATCGCTGCCGCCCATCCGCTGACTGCGGCCGGCAGCAGCGATGA
>JAIVWR010000157.1:0-3390 GCA_048636435.1 Acidobacteriota bacterium
GGATATCCTTCGCCGCCTCGATCTGGACCGGATGGTCGTCAAGCTACGCCAGGAGATACAGAGCTTCAGTGGCCAGCGACGGAAGAAGGCCACCAAGCGTCTGAGGGTGGCAGAGGCCTTCCGCAGGAGCAACAACCGACCAGAGTGGATGGTTGTCGGCGTCTTGCCGGTGCTACCGCCAGACCTGCGGCCAATGGTGCAGCTAGATGGCGGCCGCTTCGCCACCAGCGACCTCAATGACCTCTATCGGCGGGTGATCAACCGCAACAACCGCCTCAAGCGTCTGCTGGAGCTAGGAGCGCCGGAGATCATCATTCGCAACGAGAAGCGAATGCTCCAGGAGGCGGTAGACTCCCTCATCGACAACGGCCGCCGCGGCCGCGCTGTATCCACCGCTGGCAACCACAAGCTGAAGTCCCTCTCGGACATGCTCAAAGGCAAGCAAGGGCGCTTCCGCCAGAACCTCCTGGGCAAGCGGGTCGACTACTCCGGCCGCTCGGTCATCGTCGTCGGGCCGGAGCTGAAGCTGCACCAGTGCGGCCTACCCAGGCGGATGGCCCTGGAGCTGTTCAAGCCGTTTGTGATGCGGGCCCTGGTGGGGCGCGGCCTGGCTCACAACATCAAGTCAGCCAAGCGGGTCGTGGAGCGGGCTCAGCCCGAGGTTTGGGACATCCTCGATGAGATCGTCCAAGAGCGGCCGGTCCTCCTGAACCGAGCGCCCACCCTCCACCGCCTGGGCATCCAGTGCTTCGAGCCCGTCCTCGTCGACGGCAGCGCTATCCGGATCCATCCCCTGGTCTGCGCCGCCTTCAACGCTGACTTCGACGGCGATCAGATGGCGGTACACATACCTCTGGGCCGAGCTGCCGTGGCCGAGGCGCGCCAGATCATGCTATCGGCCGAGAATCTGCTTCTACCCAGCAACGGTGAGCCCACGGTAGCCCCTACCCTAGACATTGTCCTGGGCTGCTACTACCTTACCCTGGTCAAGCCGCGGGCTAAGGGCGAATACCGCCGCGGCATCCCCCCGAAGGGCGTCTACAGCAGCTTCCAGGAGGCCAGGCTGGCCTACGACCTCGGCCTGGTGGAACTGCAAGCCAAGATCAAGGTGCGCGACCCAAGGACCGGCGGCGAGCTCATCGACACAACGGTGGGCCGGATCATCTTCAACGAGGTGCTGCCCGAGGAGCTGGCTCTCCGTAATGACGTTCTGGACAAGAAGAACCTCAAGGATCTGGTGGCGGAATGCTATCACGAGCTGGGTATGGAGCGCACCGCAGAGATGGTCGATGCCGTTAAGAACGTTGGCTTCCACTATGCCACCCAGTCCGGCATGACTATCGCCATCAACGACCTGAAGGTGCCCGAAGCCAAGGCCGGCCTGCTGGAAGAGGCCGATGCTCGCATCGCTGAGGTAGAGCAGCAGTACCAGATGGGCCTGATCACCGAGGAGGAGCGCTACGATCAGGCGGTGGCCATCTGGCGGCATACCACCGAGCAAGTGCAGGCTGCCATTCAGAATGAGATGAGCCGCTATGGTGGCGTCTACCTGATGGCCGTCAGCGGCGCTAAGGGTAACATCAGCCAGATCAGCCAGATGTCCGGCATGCGCGGCCTCATGACCGACCCCTCTGGCCGCATCATCGACCTGCCCATCCGATCCAGCTTTCGCGAGGGGCTGACAGTGCTGGAGTATTTCATCTCCACTCACGGCGCCCGCAAGGGACTGGCCGACACCGCTCTCCGTACTGCTGACAGCGGCTACCTGACCCGCCGCCTGATCGACGTGTCCCAGGAGGTCATCATCCTAGAGGATGACTGCGGCACTACCGCTGGCAGCTGGCTGTCGGAGCCAACAGAGAAGGGCGTACTTGAATCCCTACGGGAGCGCATCGCTGGCCGCTGGGCAGCCTCTGACCTGGTCGACCCCAAGACAGGCGAACTCATTGCTCGCCGCAATGAGGAGATCAGCGAGGAAATGGCCGAGCGTATCGAAGCGCTGGGCATCCAGCGCGTGCACGTGCGTTCGCCTCTGACCTGTCAGGCCAAGCGAGGCCTCTGCGCTCCCTGCTACGGTCGCAACCTGGCCCGTGGCGACGTGGTGAGGGTGGGCGAAGCCGTTGGCATCGTGGCCGCACAGAGCATCGGCGAGCCCGGCACCCAGCTCACCATGCGCACCTTCCACACCGGCGGTGTGGCCGGCTTAGACATCACCTCCGGCCTGCCGCGAGTGGAAGAGTTGTTCGAGGCAAGGGTGCCTAAGGGCGGGGCCCTCATCTCAGAGATCGATGGCACGGCTGAGATCGCACGCGAAGGCGGCAGTCGACGCATCAAGGTGGTAAGCAGCGAACTGTACCGCGATGAATACGCCCTGCCGAAGGGGGCCGAGGTCCTGGTCGAGCACGAGGAGTGGGTGGAGCGAGGGGCACTGCTGGCTCGCTCACCCCAGCCAGCCAAGGTCAAGAAGGGCAAAAAAGGCGCCCTGCCCGTCGCCGCCGACGCCGACGACGCCACCGCTCGCATGGCCGGCCGCGTCGTGCGGGGCCGGTCAGACCGTCTCTCCATCATCTATGAGGAGCGAGAGGAGCGGGAATACGTAGTGCCGCCCACTGCCCGCATCCGGGTGGAGACCGGCCAATACGTCCACGCCGGCCAGCAGCTCACCGACGGAGCGGTCAACCCTCAGGACATCCTGCGCGTCCAGGGGCCGGAAGCCGTGCAGCTCTACTTGGTGGAAGAGATACAGAAGGTTTACCGTTCTCAGGGTGTGAATATCAACGACAAGCATATCGAGGTCATCGTTCGCCAGATGCTCCGCCGCGTGCAGGTGGACTCTCCCGGCGATAGTGCCCTGCTGCCGGGCGAGCTGGTGGATCGCTTCCGCTTCGAGGAAGTGAACGCCAAGGTACTGGCCGAGGGTGGCGAGCCCGCCACCGCTCAGCCCGTTCTCCTGGGGGTGACCAAGGCCTCCCTCAACACCGATAGCTTCCTGGCCGCAGCCTCCTTCCAGGAGACCACGCGCATCCTCACCGAGGCGGCTGTCAACGGCGCTGTCGATCACCTCCTGGGTCTCAAGGAGAACGTTATCATTGGCAAGCTCATTCCGGCCCGTGCTCGCGTCACCGTGCCCGAGCGGCCAACTGTGGCCGAGCTCATGGTGCCGCCTGGCTTGCTGGCCAGCGGAGAAGGGGAGCCGGCGGAGGGCGAGCTGGCCGGCGAGGCGGCCCAAGGGTTGGCTAAGGAGCTGTCCTCCCTGGCCATCGCCTTTCAGGCCCCCCCCGGCGAGGAAGGCCCGGTAGAGGGGCCAGGAGGAGAGGCGAGCGAGGGGCCGGGAGAGCAGCCGACCGAGCAGTCGGCAGAGGAGCCGGCCGAGCAGTCGGCAGCAGAGCC
>JAIVWR010000158.1:0-3377 GCA_048636435.1 Acidobacteriota bacterium
ATCTCGCTGGAGCCGTTCAGCGCCGCCCGCTTCGCTGCCAGCGCTCGTTGATCCTCTGGACGAGCCGCCGGGCCGCCTCTCGCACGTCGGGGGCGGCCACTACCGCCCCGATGACCGCAATCAGGTCGGCGCCCGCCTCCAGGACGGCGTCGATGTTCTCCTCGCTGATGCCGCCGATGGCCGCCACGGGGATGTGGACGGCTTGCTTGACGGCGCGGAGCGTGTCGAGGGTGGCCGGGCGGGTGTCCGCCTTGGAGTCGGTGGGGAACAGGCGGCCCACCGAGACGTAGCTGGCGCCGTCGGCCTGGGCGCGCAGGGCTTCTTCGACGTTATTGGCGGAGCAGCCGATGATAGCGCCCGGCATCAGCCGCCGCACGATGCTCACGGGCAGGTCCTTCTGGCCGAGGTGCACGCCGTCCGCTTCCACCGCCAGGGCCAGGTCTACGTGGTCGTTAATGATCAGGGGAACGGCGGCCTGGGCGCAGATCTCCTTTAGCCTTCGGGCCACCGGCAGCTGCAGGCCCTTCTGGCACAGCTTGTCCCGCCACTGGACAAGCGTGGCCCCGCCCTCGATGGCCTGGCGGGCTATCTCGTCCTCCGGGCGCTCGCCGGCCACCTCCGGGTCGATGATGACGTAGAGCCCTCGTGGTAGCGAAGCAATCCTATCTTTCATAGCGGCGCATACAATACAATGATAGCAAATCGCGTTCTTTGCTGAAAAGCGATGCGGCGATATCGGCGAGCGTTCCTGATAATAGGCATCTTCCTGGTGGTGCTGGTGGCCCTTTTTGCTGGGCTATGGGCCAACAGGTACACACGGGTGGCCCTGACGACGGCCTTCATGATGCCTGACCTTTTCGTCGACGTGCCAGTAACCCCGCTTAGGCTGACGACCTCCGAGCCGATCAAGGAAGAGGTGACTTTCTACTATGGCTCGCGGGAAGTGGTGGCCGACCTGTATCGGCCCAGCGACGGCGGTCGGCACGGGGCGGTGGTGGTGGTCATCGGCGCTGCGCCTCGGGCGCGCACCGACCCACGGGCGATACGCCTGGCCAGGAGTGCCGCCCGGGCCGGGGTTGTGGTGATGATCCCCGAGCTGAAGCACCTTCTGCGCGACGAGATGGTGCCCGAGGAGATCGAGGCGCTGGTGGCAGCCTTCCGCTACCTGAGAGGGCAGGAGTTCGTGGACGGGGAGCGGGTAGGCTATCTGGGCTTTTCGGTGGGGGCAGGCATGGCCCTGGTGGCGGCCAGCGACCCCCGCATCAGCGACGATGTGGACTTCTTCGCCTCCTTCGGCGGCTACTACGACCTGCCGGACGTGATCGCCGCCGTCACCAGCGAGACCATTACCTACAACGGCCAGCGGGAGGACTGGCATCCCGATGGGAAGACGGTGCGCGTCCTCCGGCGCAGCCTGATCCACCAGGTCGATGACGCGGGCGACCGCGACATCCTGACCCGCATCTTCCTGGAGGACGACGAGTCGGCCAGGCAGGAGGTGGGCGAGCTCTCTCCGCGCGCGCACGTTATCTTCGAGCTGCTGGACAATCGCGACCCCGACCGGGCGCAGGAGCTGCTGGCGCAGCTTTGGCCGGAGGACGCTGCCACTCTGCGTCGGCTTTCCCCCAGCGCCAGCATCGAGGGCCTGCGCACCGAGCTATTCATCGTCCATGATCGTCAGGACAAGTTCATTCCCTACGTGGAGTCGCGGCGGCTGGCCGAGGCAGCGCGGGGCGAAAACGATGTCTACTACGCCGAGCTGGACCTCTTCCGTCACGTGGACCCCACCGTCACCGCCAATCCGCTCACCTTTCTGGCGAACCTCATCGAGTTCTTCTTTCAGGCCTATCGGCTGATGCTGCGGGTGGCCTAGCGCCCAGGGGAACTTTTTCCCCGCCGCCAACGTCCTACCAGCAGAGACTCCAAGCGCCTGAGGAAGGCGCGGACTCTGGAGGTGTTAGGATGGTTGGCATTTTGCGACGAACAGCCGTTTTCGCAGCGGTGGGTCTGGGTGCGCTGCTCCTGTTCGGCCAGTCCGCCTTGGCGGACGGGATAGTCATCCCTGAGCCGATAGAACCGATCCCGCCCGACCACGTTGTGGTTCCGTTCCTACCCATCAAGTACCACCGGGTGGAGGTGGAGATCGACAACCAGGTGGCGCAGGTCGAGATCGACCAGGCTTTCCTGAACGAAGCCGACTTCGCGCTGGAGGCCACGTACATCTTCCCGCTGCCTGAAGACGCCGCCATATCCGACTTCGCGATGTATGTGGATGGCGAGCGCCTGGAGGGACGCATTCTGGACAAGGAGAAGGCCCGCGCCATCTACGAAGACATCGTGCGGAGGAGGGAGGACCCGGCGCTGCTGGAGTACGTGGGGCGCAATATGTTCCAGGCGCAGGTATTCCCCATACCGCCCCATAGCGAACGGCGCATCCAGATCGCCTACACGCAGGTGCTGAGCCAGGATGGCGGCCTCGTTCGCTTTGTCTATCCGCTGAACACGGAGAAGTTCTCGCCTCGCCCGCTGGAGGAGGTCACCATCAGCGTGGACGTGCGCTCCGAAGCGCCCATCAAGGCCGTCTACTCGCCCAGCCACGACATAGCCATCAGCCGCCAGAGCGAGACGCACGTCACCGCTAGCTATGAGGCCAGCGACGTGACCCCCAGCACCGACTTCGAGCTGTTCTACTCCCTCTCGCCTGAGGACATTGGGGCGAGCCTCATCACTTACCGCCAGGGGGGTGAGGACGGCTTCTTCCTCCTGCTGGTGGCGCCGAAGGGAGACTTCGGCGAGCAGGAGGTGGTGGCCAAGGACGTGATGGTGGTGGTGGATACCTCGGGCAGCATGTCCGGAGAGAAGCTGGAGCAGGCCCAGGAGGCCGTGCAGTTCATCCTCGACCATCTGAACCCCGACGACCGCTTCAACATCCTGGCCTTCAGCACCGGCCTCGACTTCTACGCGCCGAGCCTGCGGAGCGCCAGCCGGGCTGAGGACGCCGGGGACTTCGTTCGAGGGCTGTCGGCTATGGGCGGCACCAACATCAACGATGCCCTCCTGGAGGCTCTGGAGAGACTGCCCGGCGAGCGGCCGGAGATCATCATCTTCCTGACCGATGGCCTGCCGACCGTGGGCATTCAGGATGCGGGGCCGATCATCGCCAACGTTAGGGAGGCGGCTGGCCCGACGGTGAGGCTGTTCGCCTTTGGCGTGGGCTATGACGTGAATACGGTGCTGCTGGACAGCATCTCCCAGGAGAATCGGGGCACGAGTGACTACGTGCGGCCGGGCGAGGACATCGCCCAGGCAGTATCCGGCTTCTACGAGAAGGTGAGCACGCCCGTGCTCGCCGACATCAGCCTGGACTTCGGGGCGAT
>JAIVWR010000159.1:0-3369 GCA_048636435.1 Acidobacteriota bacterium
GGTCGACAAGATCCGCCGCTGGCTGCCCGCCGCCGCCATCAGCACCGACGTCATCGTCGGCTTCTGCGGCGAGACCGACGAGCAGTTCCGCCGCACCTTCGACCTGCTGGCAGAGCTGCGCTTCGACAAGGTGCATGCGGCCGCTTACTCGTCGCGGCCGGGCACCATCGCCTGCCGCACCCTGGCCGACGACGTGCCTCAGCAGGTGAAGATGGAACGCCTGCACGTCATCGAGGAGCTACAGGAGGGCATCGCCGCCGACATCAACGCTCGCCTTCAGGGCACGCTCCAAGAGGTGCTGATCGAGGGCGAGAAGGGCGAGAAGCTCAACGGCCGCACTCGCAGCGACAAGATCGTCCACTTCTACGGCCAGGCACGCCCCGGCGAGCTGGTGAACGTACGCGTGGAGAAGACCAGTGCCTGGTCTCTTCAGGGCAGGCAGACTAGAGGTGAGGTGGAGGAATGACGAAGCCAACCAACGAGGAGATCCTGCTCGCGGAGGCCATGGAGTGCACCACTGACCGTCCTCTCCAGACGATCCCCCTGGCCGAGGAGAAGGCCTTCGCCTCCTGGCAGCAGGACATCCCCGCCGAGTACTGGGCCCTCACCACCGACGAGCTGGTGCAGCGTGTGAAGGCGGCCAAAGCCAAGCTGGAGGCCAAGCTAGTGATCCTCGGCCACCACTACCAGCGGGAGGATATCATTCAGTTCGCCGATTACCGCGGCGACTCCCTCAAGCTGGCTCGCCGGGCCGCCGAGCAGCGGGAGAAGGAGTACATCGTCTTCTGCGGCGTCCACTTCATGGCCGAAGCCGCGGACATCCTTTCGGGCGATGACCAGATAGTGATGCTGCCCAACATGGCCGCCGGCTGCTCCCTGGCCGACATGGCCGAGCCCGAGGACGTCTACGCCTGCTGGCAGGAGCTGACGGAGGCGGGTATCAAGGGCATCCTGCCCATCACCTACATCAACTCCGCGGCCAGCCTCAAGGCCTTCTGCGGCCGCCACGACGGCATCGTCTGCACCTCCTCCAACGCCCGCATGGTGACCAAGTGGGCCCTCCAGCGAGCCGAGCGGGTCCTCTTCTTCCCCGACCAGCACCTGGGGCGCAACACCGCCGTCAAGCTGGGCATCCCCCTGGAGGAGACGGCGGTCTGGGACTACACGCTGCCAGCGGGCAGCCTGGGCGGCAACACCCCCGAGGAGCTTCAGCGGGCCCGCATCATCCTCTGGAAGGGGCACTGCGCTGTGCACCAGCGCTTCACGGTGGAGCAGATACGAGCAGCCCGCCAGAAGCACGCCGACGTTCAGGCGATCGTTCACCCCGAATGCACCCTGGAGGTGGTGCAGGCGGCCGACTTCGACGGCTCGACCGAGTTCATCGCCCGCACCATCGCCGAAGCGCGCGCGGGGAGCAAGTGGGCGGTGGGCACGGAGATAAACCTGGTCTCCCGCCTGGCCCGCGAGAACCCCGACAAGCTGGTGTTCTGCCTGGACCCGGTGGTCTGTCCCTGCTCCACCATGTACCGCATCCACCCGGCCTATCTGTGCTGGGTGCTGGAGAAGCTGGCGCAGGGCCAGATCGTCAACCGCGTGCAGGTGGATGCAGAGACGGCCCGCTACGCCAAGATCGCCCTCGACCGCATGCTCGCGGCGGTGTAGCGCGCCACGTGGCGGCCGCCAACCGCCCTACGGGCTGTTCGGCGTGGGAACTTCAGGAGACGGCGTCACGTTAGGGCAGGGGATCGGCGTTCCACTTCGGTAGCACTCCGTAGTCGTCTCCGTAGTCGTCTCCGTAGTCGTCTCCGTGATGGCCTCGCTAATAGGCATGATCATCCACGGTTGGGGCGGACACTCGATCTGGTCTGGCGGCCCCAGGGCCTCCTCCGGCGAGGAGGGCTTGTCGCCGTTCAGGCGAACCAGGTTTCGGACTGCCTCATCAACGAGGGATTCGTCAGTCGCGAGGATGCCTATGCTGACGTCGCTCGTCCACACCAGCATCGACGACTTGCCCGTCCTCTGCACCACTGCCCCGCGAATCTCTTCCGGTGGCCCGGTCTTCACCGCGTCCGCAACGATCTCCGGCGGAACTTCACAGTAGGGCCTGATGTCTATGCTGAGAGGCACGGGGCAACTTGACTGCCCTGGAGCGATCGTGCACGTCCCGTAGATGAATCTCACCTCGTGCCAGGGGTCGTTGTAGGGCTTTCCCGGAAAGCCTCCCGGGTAGTCCATCCTCGCCACCCTTTCCAGAGGTAGGCCCTGGAAGCTCTCGCCCAGCCAGTAGACGGGGAACTCCTTGAATTTCCGCATATCGTCGACCGTCGTCACCGGAGGAGAGGAGGTAACCGAGGTCGTGCCGTCTCCCCGTCCGACGACAGCCCACACTATACCGCCTAGCAGTAGGGCCAGGAGGCCGAGTCCGATCGCCGTACACACCGTCCGTTTCATGTTCATGTCTGACCTCCTTTCCTTTCTTTAGTAGCGATGAGCCAAGACAGATTATCACCCCAGCCGAGTATCCGCGCGGCGTGGGCACATTGACGAAGGCTCGACTTCAGATCAGCACCACCGCTGGTGAGACCCGCCACTACCGCGGCAAAGATGCCCACTGCTTCTTCCTGTGAGGTGCTCACGCATGCATTATAGCAGGACTCGTCACCGCGTTTGCTCCCCCACTTCCCGCCCTCTACAATGAGGGTGGTGGCGGCAATGGGGAAAAGATCCCTTCGGCGCATCATCTCTCGCGGCCAGATTCGGCGGCGCGTCAAGGAGCTGGCGGCCCAGATCCGGGCCGACTACTCCGGCCAGCGCCCCGTGTTCGTCTGCGTGCTCAAGGGAGCTTTCGTCTTCCTGGCCGACCTAGTGCGCCAGGTCGACCTGCCGCTGGAGATGGATTTCATAGTGGCATCGAGCTACGGCATGGGGAAGACCAGCAAGGGACAGATCACCGTCCTCAAGGACGTCACCACCGACATCGCCGGCCGCCACGTCATCCTGGTGGACGATATCATCGACAGCGGCCTCACCCTCCAGCACCTGCGCGAGCACCTGACCAGCCGCAACCCCGCCAGCCTGCGGCTGTGCGCCCTCCTGGCCCGCGAGCGGCTGCTGGAGTCCGGCACGGTCATCGAGTACCTGGGCTTTCCCGTGCCCGAGGGCTTCGTCGTGGGCTACGGCATCGACTACGCCGAGCAGCATCGTGAGCTGCCGGACATCTACGTGATAGAGGATGAATAGCACAAGCCTGGAGCAACTCATCGCCGTCGCTCGCGGGGACGTCCCCGGCGACCTGCTCCTGACGAACGGGCGCATCGTCAACGTCTTCACCTCCGAGATAGAGGAGGGGGATGTCGTCCTCTGCGAGGG
>JAIVWR010000160.1:0-3368 GCA_048636435.1 Acidobacteriota bacterium
GAAGATACTGCTCGTCAAGCCCGACATATCCGAGTTCTCGGTTGGCTTCACGTCGCTGGCCAGGACGCCTCCGCTGGAGCTTCTGACGGTGGAGCCCCCGTCGTCTGGCCGTTGACGGGCTGGGCCGCCTCTGTTAGCATCACCTACAATCGATAGTTCGCTAGGTCGAAGCGTATGAACGGTCTCATCCTGGCGTCGATGCTGACATACAATTGGGGGATGGCTCTCCCGGCGGAGGGTGCTGGCCTGCCCTGCTAGGCTGCTGGGGGCTGGCTTCAGGCCCACCGTCGGCAGCGGCGGTGGGTTTTTCGTTTGCTGGATCGGTGGGTGAACCAACATCATGACTGACCGAGAGCCTCCTGGCTCTGGCCCGGAGCCGCGCGGGTCGTCCCAGCGGCCGCTGGCCCCGTCTGAGGAGGCCTCGCCTGCAGAGCTCTGTCCCACCTGTGGGGCAGCTATGCTCAAGGCGTTCCGCTTCTGCGGCCAGTGCGGCCAGGCTTTGGCGGCCGCCTTCCGGCCCTCGCCCCAGGGAAACGTGACCATCATGTTCACGGACATCGAGGGCTTCACGTCTGTGCTGGCCTCCCTGACAGAGGAAGAAGCCCATGAGCTGGTCCATGCTCACCAGCACATCGTGCGGGAGTGCGTGCAAGCCCACGGCGGCTTCGAAGTGAAGGCGCTGGGGGACGGCTTCATGCTGGTCTTTACTGCCGCGAGCGAGGCTGTGCGCTGCGCGATGGCGATCCAGCAGGCCCTGGCTGACCACAACCGCCACCATCCTGACCGCGCGCTGCTGGTGCGCATTGGCATAAACAGCGGCGATACCTTCCGCCACCAGAAGGACTACTTTGGCCTGGCGGTGAGCATGGCGGCGCGGGTGATGGAGAAAGCCCGCGGCGGCCAGATCCTGATATCTGACCTGTCCAGGGATCTGGCTGGCCCTCTGCCCGGCGTCGAGTACGTGCTCAGGGGCCGCTTCCAGATGCGGAGCTTCCCCGGGCGGCACCGCCTACACGAGGTAGTGTGGTGATGGGGCGGCCGGGCGGCAGGTGATACGTGGATTTCTTTCGGGTTCTCCTAGCGGCGCTGTGCCTCATAGAGGCACTTCCACCGGACCGAGGCTGAAGCCCTGCGGCTACAGGAGCGGCTCTTCCTCTCGGGGGCTCAGCACGCGCCGCGACTGCCCCCCTTCGGCGGCATTGACGACTCCCTCCGCCTCTAGCTGGTCGATGAGGCGGGCCGCCCGCGGATAGCCGATGTGCAGTCGCCGCTGCAAGAGGGAAGTCGAGATGCGGGTGTGCTCCTGGGCCAGCTCTCGTGCCTGCTCCAGCAAGGGGTCCGCCTCTTCGTCCACGTCTGATACCCCCTTCACCTCCTGAAGGAGGTGGTCGGCCACCTCCGGCCGTATGTGGCGGAAGCGGTCGTCCGTCCAGAAGCGGACGATGCGCTCGATCTCCTGGTCGGATACGTAGGAGCCCTGGATGCGCTTGGGCTTGGAGGCGTCGGTGGGCTGGAAGAGCATGTCGCCGCGGCCCAGCAGCTTCTCGGCGCCCGCCCCGTCCAGAATGGTGCGGGAGTCCACCTGGGAGCTGACGGCGAAGGCGATGCGGGTGGGGAAGTTGGCCTTGATGAGGCCGGTCACCACGTCCACCGACGGCCGCTGGGTGGCGATGATGAGGTGGATGCCGGTGGCCCGGGATAGCTGGGCCAGGCGGCAGATCTGGCGCTCCACGTGGTAGGGGGCGGCGAGCATCAGGTCGGCCAGCTCGTCGATGATCACCACCCAGTAGGGCATTTTATGGGCGGCGCGTGGGCTGCGGTTGTAGGCCTCGATGTTGCGCACACTCACCGCAGCAAAGCGCCGATAGCGGCTTTCCATCTCGTGGATGACGGCCTGGAGGGTGCTGACCACATCCTCTGGATCGATCACGATGCGTGAGAAGGCCAGGTGGGGGATGGGTGCGAAGGCGGCTAGCTCTACCCGCTTGGGGTCAATGAGAACGAAGCGCAGGTCCTCGGCGGTGTTGTGCATCAGCAGGCAGGCGATGATGGAGTTGATGCAGACGCTCTTGCCGCTGCCGGTGGCGCCAGCGACTAGGAGGTGGGGCATGCGGCTCAGGTCGGCGGCCACTGTCTCGCCGGACACACCCAAGCCTAGAGCCAGGGCCAGCTTGGAGCGAGCGGCGATGCGCTGGAAGGCGGTGGTCTCGATGACGCTGCGCAGGGTCACCACCGAGGGGGTGCTGTTGGGCACCTCGATGCCTACCACCGGCTTGCCGGGCACCGGCGCCTCGATGCGGATGGTGGGGGCAGCCAGGGCCAGGGCCATGTCGTTGGCGAGAGAGGTGATCTGGCTTACGCGCACCCGTGTCTTGGAGACGACCTCCGTCTTGTACTTGGGGTTGCCATCCTTGTCGTAGACCGGCCGCCCGCGGCTGTCCCGGTCGATGACCGTGCGGGTCTTCACCTCCCAGCCGGGCTCTATGCCGAACTGGGTGATGGTGGGCCCCTGGTTTATCTGGATAACGCGGGCGTCGACGCCGAAGCTGGCCAGCGTCTCCTCGATGAGCTGGGCCCGCGCCGTGTTGTCTATCTGCTTGACATCGATCTCTTGCGGCGGCTGAAGGATGTCCAGGAGGGGCAACTCCCAGCCGTGACCGGCCGGTCGGCCGGTCACGGGGGGCGCGGCAGCGGCAGCCGCTGGCTCCTTGGTCGAGACGGCCTCCTCTGCCTCCTGGGCAGGTGCCTCCTGGACGGAAAGCTCGCCCTGCACGACGGTCTCCGGCGGCGAGGCGGTCGGTTCCTCGTCCCACCCCTCGGGCAGGGCCGGGAAAGGCTCTGAGCTGCTGGGCTCCGCTCTGGGCAAGAAAATCGAGCCCAACGATCGCAGGCCGGTCGCGACCTCATCGGGCAGACGCATCTGCACCAGCGCCCGCCAGACGCCGGGCATGTGCTGTATCAGCCAGGCCACCTGGCGCGGCCAGAGCAGAACGATTCCCAGGGAGGTAAGGCCCAGCCAGGCGAGGATGCCGATGGGGCTGCCCATCAGGGCGTGGCCCAAGTCGCCGCCGGCGGTGACCTCGGATAGGGAGGTACTGCCCACCGACCAATCGGGGCGGAAGAGGGCCATAATGCCGCAGACGCTGGCGGCCAGGAGGAGGCCGCCCGCCCAGCGGCGCCAGAAGGTACGCGATAGAGCGAAGCGGCGGGTCAACGCCAGCCAGCCGTTCACCGCCAGGCCAATCACCAGCATGAGTACGGCCAGCCCCAGCAGGGTCACCAGGGCATCGCGGAAGTCCAGGATGGCCTCGCCGATGGTGGGGCCCACGAAAGGAATGAGAATGAGGACGAAGACGACAGCAGCGACG
>JAIVWR010000161.1:0-3330 GCA_048636435.1 Acidobacteriota bacterium
CGAAGATGACCTCTTTCCCCCCGTAGGGGAGGAGGTCGTTCACCCGGGAAGCAGGGACCGACACCCGAAAGCTGTCGATGTCCAGATGCATCTCCTCCCGCTGGCCCTTCACCCTCGCCTGGAAGAAGTTCATAGCCGGGCTCCCGATGAAGCCGGCGACGAAAATGTTCTCGGGCCGGTCGTACAGGTCCTGCGGCGTTCCTACCTGCTTGAGCACCCCATCCTTCATCACGGCTATTCTCGTGGCCATGGTCATAGCCTCCACCTGGTCGTGGGTAACGTAGATGAAGGTGGTGCCCAGCCGCTGGTGGAGCTTGCTCAGCTCAGCCCGGGTCTGCACTCTCAGCTTGGCGTCCAGGTTCGAGAGGGGCTCGTCCAGGAGGAACACCGCCGGGTGGCGCACGATGGCCCGGCCCAGGGCCACTCGCTGCCGCTGGCCGCCCGATAGCTGCCTCGGCTTCCGCTTAAGCAGGTCCTCGATGCCCAGAATCTGCGCCGCCTCACGCACCCGACGGCCGATCTCCTCCTTGGGGACCTTCCGCAACGTCAGGCCGAACGCCATGTTGTTGTATACGGACATATGAGGATAGAGGGCGTAAGACTGGAAGACCATGGCGATGTCCCGGTCCTTCGCCGGGACGCGGTTGACCAGCCGGTCACCGATGTAGATGTCGCCTTCGGTGATCTCCTCCAGGCCGGCCAGCAGCCGCAGGGCAGTGGACTTGCCGCAGCCGGAGGGCCCCACCAGAACCAGGAACTCCTTGTCGAGGATCTCCAGGTTGAAGTCGTTGACCGCGAGGACGGTATCGAACCGCTTGGTCACGTGGTCATAGGTGACCGTTGCCATTGCCCCTCTTCACCCCCAACAACATTCTATCACCGCCACCCGTTTGAAGGCTCACTACTCCTTGACGGAGCCGGCCAGGATCCCCTGAACGAAGTACCGTTGCAGAGCGAAGAAGATCACAAGCGGCAGCCCCATGGAGAGAAAGGCGGCCGCCGTGAGCACCTGGTAGTTGGTTCCGAAGGAGCTGACCAGGTTGGTGACCTTCACAGTCATGGGCGCCATGCCGGGCTCTCCCCCCAGGAAGATCAGGGCCACTAGGAGGTCGTTCCAGACCCAGAGGAACTGGAAGATCGCCAGCGCGGAGATGGCGGGCAGGGACAGGGGGAGAACGATGCGGAAGAAGACCCTCAGGTCCGATGCGCCGTCCAGATAGGCCGATTCGAAGAGGTCCCGCGGCAGCGAGCCGAAGAAGTTGCGCAGGAGATAGATGGCGAAGGGCAGGCCATAGGCGGTGTGGGCCACCCACATGCCCGCGTAGCTACCCGTGCCGAAGACCCGCCCGCCCAGGATCGGCAGCTCGGCGTTAATGGTTACGTTGGTGTAGAGCCTCAGCACCGGGATGAGGGTCATCTGCACCGGCACTACCAGCAGCGCGACCATCAAGAGGAACAGCAAGTTCCGCGCCGGGAACCTCATCCAGGCGAAGGCATAAGCCGCCCAGGCGGCCACTAGGATCACCAGCACGGTGCTGGGGACTGTGATGATGATGCTGTTGAAGAAGGCGCGGGTCATCCCCTGCTTCTCCAGCACCGTCCGGTAGTTCCCCAGGGTCAGGTCGAACGGCTCCCTGATGGCATTCCACCAGCCCGAGGAGGCAATGGCCGTCGGATCCCGGAAGGAGCTCAACAGCAGAGCGATGGTGGGGATGCTCCACAGAACCATCAGGCCGAAGAGGGACAGGTGGAGCGGCAGCCGGCCCGCCAGACGCCTCGCGGTTCCCAGGGCGACGGTCAGCAGCGGTGCCGCCCCCACCGTCGAACCATCCGGCGTGGAAGGGTTTCGCCTCGCCACTAGCGGGTCTCCTCCTGGAACTGGAACCGGCGGATGCCGATGACCATGATGGGCAGCACCCAGAGAAGAAGAACCACAGCCAGAGCGGCACCCACTCCGAAGTCGCCGACGCGGAATGCCTCCTTGTAGAACAGGGTGGCCACCACGTCCGTCTTGAAGCGCCCCCCCGTCATCACCCAGACCAGGTCGAACTTCTTGAGGCCCTGAATCACCAGGGTAGTGGCAACCACCACGATGGTCGGGGAGAGAATGGGGGCGATGATCCGCCGGAAGATCTGCCACTCGTTCGCCCCGTCCACGCGGGCCGCTTCCAGGATCTCTGTGGAGATCCCCTTGAGGCCGGCGGACAGGACAACCATCGCGAAACCCGTCCACATCCAGACGCCCACAAAGATGAGAGCAAGGTTATTGATCTGAATCGGCCGCGGCAACGTGTCCGGCCCCCGCTCGGTTAACCAGGTCTGGGGTGCGCCAGTATCGCGGAGCCAGTCGGTGGACTCACCCCCCAGCGAGGTGACCGCCGCGTTGACGGTGCCGATGTCGGTGTTGAACTCGTACATGAAGCGCCAAATGACGGCGGCGGCGACGAACGAGATGGCCATCGGGATGAAGATAGCCGACTTCGCCGCCGCCTCGTAGCGCACCCGTCCCGTCAGGATCGCGAGAGTGAGACCCAGCGCGACAGTGATGACGGTGAACAGGGTGAGCCACATGAAGTTGTTGAGGAGGGCCGAGTGGGTATCACTAACCAGGGGCTGCGGGTTCTCGATGATGAACCGGTAGTTGTCAAACCCCACGAAGCTCCTGGAGCGCTCGTCCAGGAAGCTCCGCCGGAAGGTATCAACGACGGGATAGACGAGAAAGACCCCCAGCAAGGCCAGCGCCGGCGCTAGCCAGAGCCAAGGAATCCACCAACGCCGTCCGACCATCTATCGGATCGCTCGTGTGGGGCGGGGCGAACCTCCGTCCTCGGAGGCCGCCCCGCCTCGTTACCGGAGCGTGATGTGCCCTACTACCGAGAGGCCTCGATGCCGCTCAGGATGCTGTCCAGGTCGTCCGGGCTCGTCAGGTACTCGGTGACCCCCGCGAAGAACGCCAACTGGAGCGCACCGCCGATGGCGTCGTCCAGGTCGAAGCGGAAGAGCTCGGCACCGGTGAGCTGCTCCGCCTGGGCCCGCGCCACAGCGTCAGGGTAGGAGTCCAGGCTCACCTGGCTGTTCACGGACGTGAAGCCGCCTATGTCCACCCACACCCGCTGCGCCTCGGCGCTGGCCAGGTAGTTCAGGAAGGAGCAGGTCGTCTCGTCGTCGTTGAAGGCATAGACGATGGTGGCACCGCCAGTGACCCCGCCGCCGGGGAAGGGGAAGAAGTCGTAGTCCTCGCCAGCGACGGCGTCCGGGAACTGGTCGGTGATGAAGCCGGAGGCGAAGCCGCCCAGGTAGACCATGGCCGCCCCAGGCGGGCTCTCGAAG
>JAIVWR010000162.1:0-3289 GCA_048636435.1 Acidobacteriota bacterium
GCGGGGCAGGCGCTGCACCGCCAGGACGCTGCCGCCATGCCGATGGAAGACGTCTATCAGTTGCTGGATGGCCGGCACCTCGCTCTCGATGATGTCGTCGGGGAAGAAGAGGGCGAATGGCTCGTCGCCCACCAGCGAGCGCGCTATGCGCACAGCGTGACCGATGCCCAGGCGCTCCTTCTGGCGCACGCAGACGATCTCCGCCATTTCGGCCAGCCGACGCATCTCCTCTGCCTGCTGCCCGCTGCCCTTCTGCTCGAGCCACCGCTCGAGCTCGAATTCGCGGTCGAAGTGGTCCTCCACCGCACGCTTGGCGGCGGCGGTCACCAAGATGATCTGCCGTAGGCCGGCGCGAACCGCCTCCTCCACCACGTGCTGGATGGCCGGCCTGTCCACCAGGGGCAGCATCTCCTTGGGTATGACCTTGGTGGCAGGCAAGAAGCGAGTACCGTAACCGGCGGCCAGGATCACCGCCTTGCGAATATGCATAATAATCGGCCTTTCTCTGGACTTGGCTCATTCTACAATAGGGCCGACGGCCCTTCAAGCGGTTATCCACGCGTGGAAAACTACCTTGACACAAGCACATCGTTTATGTAGTATTGGCCATCGGCCGTGCTAGACGGGGAGCTAGCGGTGCCCTGAACCCGCAATCCGCTATAGCGGGGTCGAATTCCTGCTCGAGGTCTTGGCACCGCGGGGACTGCCCTCGATAAGTAGTGTTGATAACCTGGCCCTGCGCAGCGAAGCGCTACGAACCCCGTCAGGTCCGGAAGGAAGCAGCGGTAAGTAGTAAGTTTCGGGTGCCGCAGGTCAACCTGGTTGGAGCTGGCTGTCGGGAGCAAGCCTACGGGCGAGATCGACAGCAGGTGCACGGCCGCTCTGCCCAGGGCACCAGGCAGGCCCAATCCTATAAACGAGGGATATATTGACCGGAGAGCCATTCCGGGTGCATCTTTATCCCAAGGATGCACTCCCAGGAAGACTTGAAGGCGCCAACACCCCGCCAGCCTTCCTTGTGAACCCGCGCCGCATCCTTCACCTCCTTCTCGTCCTTCTTGTGGCAGGCGGCGTGGCACTCCTGTTCCTTGTGGGGCCGGCAGGTAAGAGAGGTCGGTCAACCACTCCTGAGCTTACCATCGGTCAGGGGCTTGAGCTGGACGGCCATGCCGCCAACAGCGACGGCGATGACGAGAGCATCTCCATCGCCGCCACCAGCATCGAACCGATGGACGAGGCAGTGCCCGCGGGTAACGATGACGACAGCGTCACCATCGCCGCCGTGGACATCGAACCGATGGGCGAGGCAGTGCCCGTCGTCCTGCACCAAGACGGGCTGAGCATGAGCACGGTTTCCGCTGCCTCTACCGTCGGCGAAGTGCTGGCCGGGGAGGGCGTCGTAGTCGACGACGGCGACTACCTGTTTCCATCGGCTGGGAGCCTCGTGACCGCCGGGACCCACATCTACATCTATCGCGCCAGGGAGCTCTTCCTGTCGGTCGGCGGCGATACCACGACGATCCATAGTCGCAAGGCCACCGTGGCGGAGGTCCTGGACGAAGCGGATGTCTCGCTGGGCGCCCTCGACCGCGTGGAGCCCGCTCTCGATGCCCCCGTCGAGGACGGCCTGACCATCCGCGTGGTTCTAGTGCGGGAGGAATTCGAGACGGTGGAAGAGGTCATCCCCCTTTCGGTGGTCTACCAGGACGACCCCACGATGGATATGGGGCGCTACCTGGTCCTGGACTGGGGCGCCGATGGCCTGATCCACCGCGAGTACCGCGCTGTGTATGAGGACGGACAGGAGACCGAGCGAGAGCTGCTGAACGAGTGGGAGCAACCGCCCAGCGACCAGATCATCGCCCAGGGGACGAAGCCGGTGAGCTTCGTGGAGACGCCGCAGGGCTCCCTGCGCTACGCCTACTCGCTCGAGATGTACGCCACCTGGTACAGGCCCGCCGATTGCGGGAAGCCGCCCGACAGCCCCTGGTACGGCATCGCCGCCACCGGCGTGCAGGTCCACCGCGGCATCGTGGCGGTAGACCCGAACGTCATCCCCCTGGGCACCCGCCTGTACGTCCCCGGCTACGGCGAGGCGATAGCCGCCGACACCGGCTCGGCGGTGATCGGCAACATCATCGACCTGGGCTTCGCCGACTACGAGGTGCCCGACTGGTACACCCGCTGGGTGACGGTCTACATCCTGGAGTAGGCGCTAGACGCTCACCCTGAGCCTATCGAAGGGTCCCCGCAGTAGACCCCGCCGCAAGCCCTGGCTTATGATCGGGGCATGGCAAGGGGTCAGCCAGGAAATCGCAGCGAATCGACAGCGGCCGCTCGGGCCGCCACGGCCACCATCCGCCCCCGCAAGCGCCTCGGCCAGCACTTCCTGACCGACCGAAGGGTCCTTCAGCGCATCCTTGCGGCGGCGGCGCTCTCGCCCACAGACACCGTCATCGAGGTGGGCGCCGGCAAGGGAGTGCTCACCCAGGCCCTGGCCTCGGCGGCGGGCAAGGTCATCGCCCTGGAGATAGACGAGGGGCTCTGCGAGCACCTGCGCCGTCGCCTGGCGGCCTGCCCCAACGTGGAGCCCGTCTGCGGCGACATCCTCTCCCTGCGACCCGACGAGCTGCTGGCCCGCGCCCACGAGCTGGCCGTCGGCAAGCTCATCTGCGGGCAGCCGGCCCGGGCGGTGGACCAGGCCAGCCGGGACTATCTGAGAACCGTCGCACTGGCCCCCATGTACAACATCGGGCACGGCATCGGGTGGACGGAGGTGTTCGAGAAGGGCATCGCGTCGCGACACTCGGACTACGATTTCCCCGCGGGCATCGCCATCCAGATCGACAACTCCACCCTGATCCTGGCGGACACATTCGAGATCTCGCTCAACTCCTTCACCAACCACGCCACGTGGGCCATCAACAGCGTGAGCGACGACATCGTGGATGCCAGCGGCAACTGGTGGGGCACCAACGACCCCGCCCAGGTCCCCAACCAGTTCCAGAGCACCGCCAACGCCGGCAATGGCATCGACTACACCCCGTGGGTGGACAGCGGTACCGACCTCCTGCCCGGCGTCGGCTTCGAGCCCGACTTGAGCATCCTCCACGTGGATGACGACAGCCCGCAGACCCAGGCCGTCAGCCGCATCCAGGAGGCCCACGACCTCACAGAGATAGTCGATCTCAAAGGCGTTGTTCAAGGGACGTGGGACCAGAGACTAGGGGCAACCGGCAACAGAAAAACAACACCCCCCTTGCGCCCCCCAAGCCCAGCCACTGCGCTG
>JAIVWR010000163.1:0-3286 GCA_048636435.1 Acidobacteriota bacterium
CGCCGACGAGTACGCCTGTGCCGATGCCGACTCCGGAGGTTGGGCTCTCACCGCCGCCGGGCGCTGACCTCGGCCTCGCTCCTCCTACGCGGGATAGCGAGCCAGTGGGAGACACGTTTGGGCCCGCTCCGATGGTTCGCGAGCTCGCCCCCGGCTGGAATCAGTTCCGGTGTCCCCCTGGCTCTATGCGGCTAACGGAGGTCTTGCCTGTGGATAACGGCAAGTTGACGGCGATCTACGCTTGGGACGAGGGTAGGGGTATCTGGCGAAGGTATCTGGCCGGCATCGACATACCGGGACTCAATAGCCTGACGGAGCTGACGGACCAGCAAGCTATCTGGATTTTGGCAAGCGAAGGGTTCTCGCTGACGCTGCCGACCTAGGGTGGCCGGCGATCCGAAGGCTGCGGCCGGCGCTTCTAGGGCGCCAGGCCGAGCGGAGGTAGTAGCTCTTCCTCAATCAACTCCGCCTGTACTACCTGGCGGTGGGTGTAGTGGCCGCCGAGGGGATCTGTCCAGTCGCGTATCCAGGTGCCGCCGCAGGTGATGATGGTGACCATGTCGTTGGGCGTGGGGCCCATCACCTCTAGCGCCGTGGGATCGCCGTCTGGTATGGCTCGATTGGCGGTGACTTTGTAGCTGTATTCCGTTCCGTCCTCAAGCACGATCTTGATCTCGTCGTCCAGGCCCAGGTCGTGCAGGTAGTAGAACACACCGACCACCGGCTGGCCGTATAGTGTCCAGTCGACGTGGCCGGAGAAGACGGCGTTGCTGCCCCAGCCGGGCTTGTAGCTCCAGTCGTACCACGCCACCTCGCTGGGGCCGCTGGGCACCTCGGGCACGGAGTTTTGGTCCAAGCCGAGGGTGATGACGGGGGCATCGACGCCGATCTTTTCGATGATCATTCTGGTCAGGGGTGAATCGTTGGGAGGCGGCCCAGGCAGGGGCGTGGCGGTTGCAGTGCTGAGGCCGTCGTCGGAGGTGACAAGATCGCCGACGTTGGTGATGACGGGTCCGTCGTCGCCGGTCAGGAGCAGCCCGGCAAGGCCGGCCCCCAGGAGTACCATTGAGCCCAGGAGGAGAATGGCCGCCAGCGTCAGTCTGCTATGGCGCCAACGAAACGCATTTGTCAGGCGTCGGGTAATGGTCCTGAAAGCTGTCATGCTTGCTTCCTTCTCGCTTGCCACAAGGCTGCTGCGATTGCCACCGTCGCCAGACCCGCCCCGCCAGCCGCGACGGGCCACCAGTTGAAGCCGCTGTCGTCAGACGTTCCCAGTTCGCTGGCGGGCGAAGCGGGCGTCTCTCCCGCGCTGGGCGTGGCAACCAACTCTCCGGCATCGGGCGACGTTCCGGCCGTGAGGTTGAGCGGGTTTGAGCCTGCTCTCCACAGGCCCACCTGTTGACTTGGCCTGCCAGCGATGAGAAAGGTGACTGTGGCTCCATCGGTGCCACAACCTGGCACCTGGCTATCGCTGACCACGTCTACCACATACATCGAATCGCCGCTCTCGATGCCGTACTCTGGGTCGGCCTCGGTGGCGGTCCAGGTGCCCTTGCGGCCTGGCTCCCTCTCTCCTTCGCCGCACCGCTTGCCTTCGATGAGAGCAATGACCGCTGTGCCGTCGCTCACGCTGTGGCCGTCCACCGTGACGGTGCCGAAGAAGGTGGCCGGCGGGTTTGGTATCTCCTGGGCGGTGGCTGAGGTTAGCGGAATAGTCATCAGTAGGGCACCTGCCAGAGCCAGCATCCAAATCACAATTCTAGGATAGCATCCTCTGCTTGGGCGAGGCAACAGTAGGCTTTGTCCCGATCCCGTTTCCCGCCCGACGCTGTAGGGCAGCCCCCGAGGGGGCTGCCCTACGTCATTCGTTCGCTTAAAGCTAGGCGGACTAGCGGCGAGCCCAGCGGGCGGTGAGCAGACCTGCCACGCTGGTGAGGGCTGCCGCAGCCAGGGCCAGTGGCCACCACATGAAGCCACCGTCACCGCTCATGCCGCCCATACCGGTGGGCGGGAGAACGGTCGGGGTGGGCTCAACCGTGGGGGTCGGCTCAACCGTGGGCTCAACCGTGGGCTCGGTGATGGGGCCGCAGGTCAGGTTGAGATCCTTCAGGCCGCCGGTGGCCGAGCCGGTCTCGGCTGCTGAAGCGCCATCACAGGTGAAGCTGATCGTTCCGCCAGGGAAGCAGGGTTCTGTGACGGGCATGGTGGCGGGAACGTCCATGTTGTAGCTTCCGCCGGAGGTGGTGGCGGTAGCCCATGACACGCCGTCGCTGTCGAGGGCCGTGATGGTCGTGCCGTCGGCTGCTGGCACACCGTCAATGGTTACTGTGCCCGCGAAGGTGGTGGGGAAGACGGGGCCGCAGAACTCAGGGGCCACTGTGGGGGTCTCGTCGGCGTCAGCGTCAGCGTCGGCGTCAGCGTCGGCAACGACGGTGGGGGTCGTCTCGTCGTCGGCTGAGACGGTGCCACTGCCGAAGGTCAGGCCCCAGGCTAGCAGGGCAGCAAAGGCCACTGCCCCGATAATGCTTACCGCGATTGCTAGTCTTCGCATCTATCCTCTCCTTTGCTCCCTCTGCTTGGCCCGTTCCCGCGACGGCTTCTGGAACCGCCGCGGGAACGGGCGGTCGCGTTTCTACTCTGCTACTCCTACGAGTCGAATACCCAGGTGATGCCACCCTCGGCAGTGACCAGCAGGATGACGGAGTCGAACTGGTGGAGCGTGGTGAGGGTGTCGGGGATATCCGGCCGGTCGGGTATGTACCGTCGCCACGCCTGGTCGGAGCCCAGCGTGTACATGATGACGAAGGCGCTCGAGATGCCGCTGGTGGCCTCCTCGGCGGGCTGGTCGACGCCGGCATAGCAGACGCTATTCCAGGCCGCCAGTGTTTCGTCTTCGGCGCTGGCTCCTGCCAGGTCCACGCTGTCGGGCACCGCTGTGATCAGCTGCGTCCAGGTGCCACTGGCGGCCATCAGGATGAACAGCTGGTCGTACGAGTTGACGGTGTCGAAGGTGCAGAGCGCCTCGTCGTCCTCGCACTGACCAGGGAAGTTGCGATCCCAGGTCTGGTCGGCGTTGAAGCGGTAGACGGCCAGCACGTCGTCGATGACGTCATCCAGGGCCTCTTCGACGGTCGCCTCGTCGTCCACGTAGCAGCTGTCGTTCCAGCCCTGCACGAGGTTGACCAGAAGCTCGCTCGGCGGCCAGTGGCGCAGGATGACGCCCTCGGGGTCGTCGAAGCGCACGCTGACATCCGGGTCCTCACCAAGCGGGTGCTCGATGACGATC
>JAIVWR010000164.1:0-3279 GCA_048636435.1 Acidobacteriota bacterium
CACCCAGATGTATCCGGGTTTCGCCGAGGTTGCTCGCGATGAGGGCTTCGAGGAGCTGGCCAAGTGGTTCGAGAGCCTAGCCAAGGTGGAGAAGTCCCACGCCGACCTCTACAGGAAGGCCCTGGAGAGCCTGACCTAGGGGGGTGGAGGCGCCAGCCGTCGCTCCAGCTCTCGGCGGGCCTCCTCCACGCACTGGGCCCACGGCTCGTCGCAGTCCGCCACCATGTGCTCGTCGGGCGGCAGTTCTGTCACCGGCTGGAAAACCTGCTTCTGCGCCTCGTAGATCTCCCAGCGGGCGTCGGAGGCATCCTGCCCGGCCCGCAAGCGCTCCTCCAGCCGCTGGCGAATGACCTCCTCCTCAGCCCGGCACTCCAGGCACAGGAAGCGAGCGCCCATCGCCTGGGCCAGGTCTCTCGCCCTCTGGCGATAGTGCCGCTGGGCGAAGGTGGCGTCGACAATCACCGACCGCCCTTCGGCCAGAGCCGCGCGCGCTCGCTCCAGCAGGGCTTTGTAGGCGCGCTGGGTGAAACGTGGCGAGTAGATGCCCCTGCCGAAGGGTTCGAAGCGACGCTCCCGCGGTGCAAGCCCGGCCAGCTCCTTGCGCACCACGTCGGAAGAGATGACGGGCATGCCCGTGGCCTCGCCCAGGGCGTGGGCCAGCATCGTCTTGCCGGTGGCCACCAGGCCGCAGGTGATGAGAAGCAGAGGCGGCGGCTGCTCGGCCGCGTACTGGCAGGCCAAGCGGAAGTAGCGGCGAGCCGCCGAGCGGGCCTGCTCCTTCTCCTCCGTGCTGACCTCCGCCTGGCCCAGCCTGAAGCTCTCCACCTTGCCCCGCACGCAGGCCCGATAGCACTTGTAGAAGCCGATGAGGTCCACGATCTCGGGGTCGGCCGCCGCCTGGGCGTAGCGTTGCACCAGGACGTCCGCCAGTTCGGGCCGACCGCGAAAGTCCAGGTCCATGGCCAGAAAGCCGATGTCCCCCGCCACGTCCGTGTACCGGAATCGGCGGTTGAACTCGATGCAGTCAAAGATGCAGATGTCATCGACGAAGCAGACGCTTTCGCAACGGACATCGCCGTGGCAGTCGCGGATGCGCTCCTGCTGAACGCGCCGCTCCAGCAAGGGCCGCTGGCGGATGAAGAAGGAGCGAACGTAGGCCTGGAGGTAGCGGTCCTGCTCTGCCGTTATCGTATCGCCGATGAAGGGCGCCCACTGCTCGAAGTTCTCCTCCCAGGCGATGCGGATGGCCCGTGCTCCGTAGCGGGCAATCGCCGGGCTGGTGGCCGCACGAGCGTGGAAGTCGGCCAGCCGCTCAGCCACGGCCTCGACCATGCTCGGCGATACCTTGCCCGCCGCCAGCAGACTGTCCATCATGCGGTCAGCCGGCAGGCGGCGCATCTTGACGGCGTACTCTACGGCCTTGCCTCGTCCCTCCAGGCGAAGGCGTCCGGCCTGCCAAGCCACTCGCACGACTCCCTGGTAGGCCTCCGGGCACAGACGGCGGTTGAGGATGACCTCCTGGCGGCAGTAGTAGCGGCGCTTGGCCAACGAGGTGAAGTCCAGGAAACCGAAGTCCACCGGCTTCTTGATCTTGTAGACGAAATCGCCGGCCAGCAGTACGTAAGAGATGTGGGTCTGCACCAGTTCCACCTTCCCCACCGCATAGGGATAGGCGGCTGGCTCCAGCAGCCCTCGAATCAGCTCCGGCAGCTCTCCCGTGGACATTGCTTCTCCTTGCCCTGCGAAGTATAGCACCCATCTGGGCAGGCGGCGTATACTGCCCCTGAGGGCGCTATGAGGCAAGCGAACGTCGTCACCTGCTTCCTCCTGCGTCGCAGCGGCGGCGACGACGAGATCCTTCTGCTGCGGCGCAGCCAGCAGGTGGGCACCTACCGAGGCCGCTGGGCGGGCGTCAGCGGCTACATAGAGGAAACCGACCCCCTGACCCAGGCCTACACCGAGGTCGAAGAGGAGACCGGTCTAGCCAGGGATGACGTGCAGCTCTTGCGTGCGGGCGAGCCCCTGGAGGTGGTGGACGCCGAAGCCGACCGGCGGTGGATAGTGCACCCCTTCCTGTTCGAGGTCAGAGAGCCCGCCAGGATACGGGCGGACTGGGAGCACACCGAAACCCGCTGGATCCGGCCGAAGGAGATCTTTCAGTACGAGACCGTCCCCCAGCTGGCGGAGACGCTCATGCGGGTCTACCCGCTGCGACAGCCATGACTACCATCAGCCCCCGCATATCCCAGGCCATCGAGACCATCGGCCAGGATCGCACTCACGGCGCCGGCTGGCTCGCGCGCGATGCCGCCAATGTCCTCACGCATTCGCTCGAGGATTGCCCGGCCCAGACCGCCGCAGAGTTCCTCTCCTACCTCAGAGAAGTGGCCACGGCTCTGGCCCAGGCCCAGCCGAGCATGGCCGCCGTGACCAACGCTGTCGGTGCCGTCGTCCTGGCTGCTAGCCAGAAAGCGCCGAGCGGCCTGCCTGCCATGCGCCGCGCGGCGTCGGCCCAAGGCCGCCAGATAGTCGATAGCTGGGACAAGGCCTCCCGCCGTATTGTCCGTCACGCCGAAAGGACCCTGCCCCGGGGCGCGATCATGACCCACAGCTATTCAGCGACCACCTTCGCTGTCCTCGAGCGCCTGGCGTCCAAGGGGTCGCCGATCATCGTCACCGAATCGGCTCCACTGAACGAGGGGAGAACTGTCGCCCGTCTTCTGGCTCGCCTGGGCGTACCAGTGACCTTGATCGCCGACGCCCAGGCGGCAGCGTTCATGCCGGAGGCCGAGGCGGTGCTGGTGGGCGCCGATACCGTCTTCGCCAACGGCGCCGTGGTCAACAAGGTGGGCACCTGCGCCCTGGCCTTTCTCGCCCGAAACGCCCGCATTCCCTTCTATGTAGCAACGGAGACCCTCAAGGTGGCGTCGGGCCGACCGGAGACCGCTCAACGGGCGCCGGAGGAGAAGCAGCCGGGGCTGGCCATTCCCGCCGTCTACTTCGACCTGACGCCGCCCCGCCTGGTGACCGCCCTCATCACCGAGGAGGGCGTGTTCGCTCCCAAGGAGATACGACCGCTGGCCAGGCGAGCGCGTCAGTACCGACAAGCCCTCTTCCCCTAGCAGGGGCCTTGACTTCCCTGATATACTGCCGCCGTGCACGCTATCAGCCGTCTCCGGCTTGCCTTGATCTGCCTCGTTGTGGCTGGCTTGGCCGCTGCCCTGGCCACCGCCTGCGAAGAGGGCAAAGAGGGGGTGGCGACTGCGACGCCCACAGCGA
>JAIVWR010000165.1:0-3267 GCA_048636435.1 Acidobacteriota bacterium
CGGACGCGCTTCTCCTGGCGGTGGGCCGGGTGCCGAACACCGACCTGCTGGACGTGACGCAGACCGGGGTGGCACTGGACGAGCGGGGCTTCATCAAGGTCGACGAGCACCTGCAGACAGACGTGCCGGGCGTCTGGGCCCTGGGTGACATCGTGGGCCGGTACCTGCTGAAGCACAGCGCCAACCTGGAGGCCGCGCACGTGGCCCACAACATCTACAACCCTGAAAACAGGGTGCCCGTAGACTACCACGCCATGCCCCATGCCATCTTCGCGTCGCCGCAGGTCGCCAGCGTCGGTCTGACGGAGCGGCAGGCCAGAGAGCAGGGCCTGCCCTACGTTGCCAGCACCTACAGCTACTACGATACCGCCTACGGCTCGTCCATCGAGGACAGAGATGGCTTCGTGAAGGTCCTGGCGCACCGGGAGACGGAGGAGATTCTGGGCTGCCACATCATCGGCAGCGAGGCATCCATCCTGATCCAAGAAGTCGTTAACGCCATCCGGATGCGCCTGACCACGGACGCCATCACGCAGTCCATCTACGTGCATCCAGCACTGCCGGAGGTGGTGCAGCGGGCCTTCGGGTCGCTAGCCATCTGACCCGAGAGTGAACTGCTGTCGGCGCTGCCAAAGCGCCGGGACACACTGACCTAGCCCGAGCGCGCTCAAGCCAGCAAACGGCGCTCTTTCAGCCCTCCTGCTGCCAAAGCCCTCGTAACAGTGGCACGATGTCCGGCGTCTCTTCTTTGACACGCGGTGTAACCCGCGGGAAGGCTCATTGTGCCTGCCAGCGACCCGAGGTGGAACGCTTGGAGCATTCTAAGGCAGCCGCGCCAGACACCGTAGACGCCTATCGCGGCCCGTTCGGTGACCCTCTGCACCACGTCCGCGCCGAAAAGACGAGGCTACGGATTGGCGCGTACGGGGCCATTGCTGCGTTCGTCATCATAAACTACTTCGCCCTGAACATGAACGGGCTGCAGACCCTGGTGACCCTTGCCTGCTGCTCGGCCGTGGCCACGTTTGCCATCGAGTACGCTTTCGACAGGTTCATCAGGCTGCGAAAGCAAGGTGTCTATCCCAGCATGTTAGCCATAGAGCTGGGCACCACCCACGATTTCAACCAGGCCTGCGAAGACTCAGTGCGATTGGTGGCCCAGTTGCTGGGAGTAGAGAAGGTGGTCCTGGCGCTGAGCGCCCACCACGATGACCAACTCACCACCATGGCCACACATGGCATTCCCCCTGATGAGGTGCCCCTGGCAACACCTCTGCCATGGTGCCAGCAGCCCGTCAAACAGGCCATAGAAAAACGAAAAGTTGTGGTGACCCCAGCCAGCGAGCCCCGTGCCTGGCTGTCTACTTCCGACGGCCATGGCCGCGTAGTCTATATACCCCTGCTCTCAGTGGACCGGTTCGTTGGCCTGCTAGTCCTGGTTGGCGGACGGAAAGCCTCGGACCTTCGGGACAAGAGACTCCTCACCACTATTGGCCTGGCTATAGGCCTGACCCTGGACAACCTTCGCCACAGCACGGAGCTGCACGAAGTGGCAACACACGATGAGCTGACGCAGCTCTTCAACCGCCGCTATTTCTTCGAGCAGCTAGAGAAAGAGCTGAGGGCTGCTCGGCGCTCTGGCAGACCCCTCGGCCTGCTCATTCTGGACGTGGACAGCCTCAAGCTGATCAACGACACCTACGGCCACAACGTGGGGGACGCAGTACTCGCGAATCTGGGAAAGCTGCTGGCTAAGCGCGTTCGAGGCGACGACATCCCTGCCCGAATCGGTGGCGACGAGTTTGCCGTTCTGATGCCGAACACCGACAAGCGCCGCGCCTCCGCCGTCGCCGCACGTCTGGAGAAGGCACTGCAAACAAAGCCCATCTACAAGCTTCATGGCCTGGAGCTAAACCTCAGTGTCTCCTGCGGCGTGGCAGGCTACCCTTGGAGTGGCGAAGACATTGCCGAGATCGTGCAATGGGCGGACGCCAACATGTACGAGGTGAAGGCAACGCGGAAAGGGCGGGCACAAGCCGCCACCACCGCCACCCAGGAAAGTCACCTCAGGCCGGCAAAGGCCTCGCACTGAGTCCGCCGGAAGGCAAGCCGTCCTGGGCCTCGCTGCCTGGTGGCTGAGCGCACCGTGTTGACCCTGGAGATCAGCAAGTGATATCTTGGCAGCCGCCAAGCCTGTTCTCGGCTCAGATGACAACATGACTGCCAAGCCTCTCTCCAGCGTCGTGACATCGCCCGCCCATGCCGTCCCTGGCGGTTGACCCCTATCGCCCCATCAGGCGACGGCCGGTAGTTCCGTCCGCGGGGAGCCAGCATTTGCAAGAGACAGCCAGCAGCCCGATCACCTTCACCAGCGAAGGCCTAACCCTGGAGGGCATCCTGCACCAGCCCGCCTCTGCTCCCTTCCCCGCTGCCGCCGTCTGCCATCCCCATCCGCTATACGGCGGCGACATGAATAACTCCGTGGTCGTCGCCGTCTGCCAGGCCCTGGCAGAGGCGGGCATCGCCGGCCTCCGCTTCAACTACCGAGGCGTCGGCCGCAGCGAGGGGAAGTATGGCGACGGCCTAGGCGAACGCAATGACGCCGGCGCTGCCCTCGCCTACCTGCGCCAGCTCGCCGAGGTCGAGCAGGACAAGGTGGGCGTTGTCGGCTACTCCTTCGGCGCGACGGTCGCTCTGACGGCAGCGGACGAACGGGTGGCAGCAGCGGCCGCCATCTCCACTCCCTCCTTCAGCCAGGGCGTCCCCGACCTCGCCATCCGCTGTCCCACCCTGCTCATATCGGGCGAGCAGGATGAGATCGCCCCGCCCGCCAGCCTGGCCACGCTGGCGCGCACGATAGGGCTCCAGTGCCAGGTGACCGTCGTTCCCGGCGCTGATCACTTCTGGTGGGGCCACGAGGAGGCACTGGCGGAACTGGTGGCCCAGTTCTTCCGCCAGTGCCTTGTCGGATAGCGGCACGCTCATGGCATCCCTTCGCCTGAAGGTAACCCCCTCAGCCAGCCGCGACGCCGTGGTGGGCTGGCAGGGAGACGTGCTGCGTGTCCACGTGAGGGCCCCCGCCCAGCGGGGAAAGGCCAACGACGCGGTCCTGCGCCTCCTGGCCGCCGCCCTCGGCGTGGAGCGACGCCGCCTGCGTATCGTCCGCGGGGAAACCTCTCGCCAGAAGGTGGTCTCCGTGGACGGCCTCGAGCAGGCGGAGATACGCGTCCGCCTGGGCTAGGCATCTCCCTGACGCCGCACGCACCC
>JAIVWR010000166.1:0-3255 GCA_048636435.1 Acidobacteriota bacterium
GTCGCGACCGCTCGCCGGAGCGGATCGACGCGCTGGTGGACGCGGTGATCTCGGAGCGGCTGAACGAGGGCCAGCTGGAGGAATGCGACCTCACCCTGCGCGACCTGAAGGTCATCGGCGAGTCGTTCAAGGCTGACCTGCGGGGGGTCTACCACCCGCGCATCGAGTACCCGCCTCCCAGCGAGGAGGAGAGAGCCGCCCAGGCTGCCCGCTTCCTGGAGCAGGTGCCCTCGGCGCCCATCGACGGCAGTTCGCCGCCCATGGAGATAGAGCGGCCGGGCTAAACCAGCGCTGGTGCGGTCATTCTGACGACGTGCTGAGGGATCTTGAGGGTTGCACGGGGTGCCAGCGAGGCCGCCGTCGGGTATAATCGGCGGGAGATGCGGTTCGCGGTTATCGTTTTCCCGGGCACCTGGAGCGACGGCGACTGCTACTACGTCCTGAACGACATCCTGGGCCAGCCCACGGACTATGTGTGGCATCGCGAGGCCGACCTCTCCCCCTACGACTGCATCATCCTGCCCGGCGGCTTCTCCTACGGCGATTACCTGCGGGCGGGGGCCATCGCCCGCTTCTCGCCGGTGATGGAGGCGGTGGTGCGGCAGGCCCGGGCGGGCAAGCTGGTCCTGGGCATCTGCAACGGCTTCCAGATCCTGTGCGAGGCGGGGCTGCTGCCGGGCGCTCTGATGCGCAACGAGAGCCTCCAGTACCGCTGCCAGTGGGTGAACCTGCGGGTGGAGAACACCGGCACGCCCTTCACCATCGCCTGTCGGCAGGGGCAGGTGCTGGGCATCCCCATCGGCCACGGCGAGGGGCGCTACTACGCCGACGCCGAGACGCTGGCCCGCCTGGAGGCGGAAGGGCGGGTGGTCTTCCGCTACTGCGACGCCGACGGCCAGGCCACGGCGGAGGCCAACCCCAACGGCAGCGCGAACAACATCGCCGGCATCGTCAACGAGCGGGGAAACGTGCTGGGGATGATGCCTCACCCCGAGCGGGCCAGCGAGGCGCTGCTGGGGGGCGAGGGCGGGCTGCCCATCTGGCGCTCGATCATCGAAGCCTCGGCGCCGACCGCGGCGTGAGAAGGGGGTACGGCTATGGCTACGGCTGAAGCGGCACCTTACCCAGTGATCTTCGAGGCGGTGTATCCGGAGCGCGTGTCGCGCTGGAAGGCGCTCCTGCGCATCTTCCTGGCGATTCCGGTCCTCATCTTCTGGGCGGTCGTGTCGTCAGCCGTCAACGCTGTGACAGTAGCGTCGTGGCTGGCCATCATCGTCGGGGGGCGCATACCCCGCTGGCTATTCAACTTTCAGGTGGCCCTCTATCGCTGGCAATATCGAGCGCTGGGCTATGTTCTTCTGCTGACGGAGGTCTATCCGCCCTTCGAGGGCGACTACCCCATCGACTTCGACGTGCGCTACCCGGAGCGGCTTATCCGCTGGAAGGTGCTGATCTGGAAGGTCATCACCGCCATCCCCCACTTCATCCTCCTCTCCTTCCTGTGGATAGGCGCTCTGCTGGTGACGATCCTGGCCTGGTTCTTCATCCTCATTGCAGGGCGATATCCGCAGGGGCTGTTTGACTACGTGGCGGGGGTGATGCGCTGGAGTGCGCGGGTCAACGCCTATGTTCTCTCCCTGACCGACGAGTACCCGCCGTTCAACCTGTCGGCGACGGCTGGGCCTGCCGGCGGGGACGCGTACCTCATCTCCTCCATCATTGGCTTTCTGCTGACCGGAGGTATCATCGCTGGAGGAGTGGTACTGGCGATAACCCTGCCGGAGGATCTGGAGGTGGAGGTGGACTACGCTGCTCTGCAGGCGGGCGTGCCGGCCATGGGCGTGGAGATCGCTGACGTGAGGGTGTCGCTGCTTTCGGCGACCGACCCGCTGGCGGAGGACGAGACGCTTCTGGAGCCCGACACCGGCAACCGCCTGGTCATGTTCGAGTTCTCGGTGCTGAACGATAGCCGGCGGGACGTCGAGATCAGGGAGTCGGACTTCAAGCTCAGGGACGAGGAGGGGGACAAGCACGACCCCGAACTGGTGACGGTGGCTGGCCATGCGGCGACGCAGAAGCTAAAGAAGGACAGGACAGCGGCGGTGCAGGTCGTCTTCGAGGTGCCGTCGGAGGTGGACCCGGCCCGGCTGGACTTCTCGCCCGGCTTCGCTGAATTCCGGAAGACGGTGAAGTACGTCTTCGAGTGAGAGACCACGCCGGCCGCGGTCAAAGAGTGCCGGGCTTAGAGGTTCTCAACCGCCTCCTTGCGCTTCTTCTCGAACTCTTCCTCCGTTATGACGCCCTCTTCCTTCAGGCGTTGTAGCTCCTCGATACGCTGCTTGAGGGCTACCGACTGCCTGGAGGGGGGCGGTTGCGTCGTCGGCGCGGCGACGGAAATGGCCGGCGCCGTTTCCGGCGCTCCGTCCACGACGAAGGTGCGGGCCATCTTGTCGTGGAGGGTCTGGCGATCCTTGTCCCAAAAGGCCCAGCAGTAGCCGACAAGGCTCGCGAAAGGTATGATGATGCCCGCCAGGAAATAGACTAACCCCTGGTACACAAGCTGTCGAAGCCACATCTGCCCGGGGCTCGCTGTTACCCCGGTCTCATCCACGCAACGGACTTTGACGATGCTCATGCCCGGCGTCTGCCCCTTGGGTGCGACAATGGCGAACCAAATGAGCCAGCCGATGATGAGGGTGAAGATACCGATGAGCAGGTCCAGGAAGTAGGTACCTATGCGCTGACCGATGCTGGCGAGCTCCAGTTCGGTCTGGCCTGCCAACAAACCGCGATGGCACGTGCGGCAGAAGCGGCCATCGCCCGCTGGCTGATTGCAGGTGGGACACGTTATCGGCGCAACCATGACTCACCTCCCTGGTCCTGGCTACCTAAGAGAATCACGTCGCAGTGGTTCATTGTCTACACGACTGCACGTGTGCTGTCAAGAGCCGCTCGGAGGCGGGCGGGTGGACGTCGGCCCTTCTCCTGAGAGGCGGCGTTGACAGCCTTCGCCGTGGCGTGTAAGTTGGCGGCGGCAGGGCGTTTTTCGAGGAGGGAGTGCTATGGCTACTGAAGGTGCTGCTTACCCCGTGCGCTATGACGTGGAGTACCCGGAGGAGCTGTCCCGCTGGCTTATCTTCGTCAAACTACTGCTGGCGATTCCTCACTTCATCATCCTGTGGGCCCTGGGTATTGCCGCCTTCGTGATGGGCTTCATAGCCTTCTTCGCCATCCTCTTCACCGGTCGCTACCCGC
>JAIVWR010000167.1:0-3226 GCA_048636435.1 Acidobacteriota bacterium
GCCTCGTCAGTCAGGGTCAGGTGATGCGGCGTGACCTCAGCGGTCACGTGCACGCCCCGCTCCTTGGCCCGGCGGATAAGCTCCACGCTCTCCCTCGTGCTCACGTGGGCGACGTGCAGGTGGGCGCCGGCGAACTCGGCCAGGCCGATATTGCGTGCCACCGCCGCATCCTCAGCGGCAGGAGGGATCCCCCGCAGGCCCAGGCGATTGGACACCCACCCCTCGTGCATCACGCCCTCGTGCGAGAGCGACAGATCCTCGCAGTGCTCGATGACCGCCAGATCGAAGGCGGAGGCATACTCCAGAGCATGGCGCATGAGGGAGGCGTCGGCCACAGGCGAGCCGTCGTCGCTGAAGCCCACCGCGCCCGCTTCCGCCAGGTCCCCCATCTCCGCCAGCTCCTTGCCCTGGCGACCGCGGCTGATGCAGCCGATGGGCAGGACGCGCACCACCCCCTGAGAGCCAGCCGTCCGCAGGATGTACTCCACGCTGGCGCGGCTGTCTATCGGCGGCTCGGTGTTGGCCATGCAGCAGACCGTCGTGAACCCGCCGCGAGCGGCCGCCTGCGTGCCCGTCTCGATGGTCTCCTTGTGCTCGAAGCCGGGCTCGCGCAGGTGGCAGTGGATGTCGACCAGCCCCGGGCAGACGATGAGCCCGCGGGCGTCGACGATGCGCTCCGCCTCCGCCGCCACGTCCGGCCCGACGGCGGCGATGCGCCCCTCGCGGATGAGCACGTCGCCCACCAGGTCGACCCCACGGCCGGGGTCGAGAATGCGACCGCCACGAATGATGAGGGAGTTGTTCATAGCAATATCCTCCACCCCAGGCTGAAGCCTGGGGCATCGTGTCGGTTCGATGCCCCAGTGTTCACGCTGGGGTCGCAAAGTAGGCTCATCATCGCCCTTTCGCCAACAGATACAGCAGGGCCATCCTCACGGCCACCCCGTTGGTCACCTGCTCCTCGATGACCGAGCGGGCGCCATGGGCCACCTCCGGCGATATCTCGAGGCCTTCGTTGATGGGGCCCGGGTGCATCACCGGCGCGTTCGGCTTGGCCCGAGCCAGACGCTCCTCGTTCACCTGATACAGCCGAATGTACTCCCGCAGGCTCGGCAGGAGCCCCGCCTGCTGACGCTCGAGTTGCAGGCGCAACACCATCACCACATCCGCCCCCTCGATCGCCCGGTCGAGGTTCGTATCCACCTCTACCGGCGGCAGCATCCGGTCCTCATTGCCCCGATAGCCGGGGCGGAGCCCCCAGGGCAGGAGAGTGGACGGCCCACAGAGCACCACCTGAGCGCCCATCGTGGTCAGGCCCCAGATGTTGGAGCGCGCGACGCGGCCGTGCAGGATGTCGCCGATGATGACCACCTTCTTGCCCCTCAGGTCGCCCAGATGGTGCTGGATAGTGTAGGCATCCAGCAGGCCCTGAGTGGGGTGGGCATGCCAGCCGTCGCCGGCGTTGATAACGCTCATGTCGACGTGGCCGGCCACCAGATAGGGCGCCCCCGACTGGCGATGGCGCATCACAAGGATGTTCGCCCCGATGGCCTGGAGGGTGCGCGCGCTATCGATTAGGGACTCTCCCTTCTGCACGCTGCTGGCGGCGGCCGCGACGCTTACCACGTCGGCCCCCAGCGCCTTGGCTGCCAGCTCGAACGAGGAGCGAGTGCGAGTGCTCGTCTCGTAGAACAGCGTGGCCACGATGGTTCCCCGCAAAGTGGGAACCCGTCTTATCTCGCGGCCCAGCACCTCCTTCATGGCGTCGGCCGTCTCCATGACCTGCTCGATCTCCCGCCGGCTGAAGTCGTCCAGGTCGAGAACGTGACGACGCTCCCAAGTGGGGAGCTCCACACTCTCCGGCAGGCGGGCTTCTGCTGCCGCTGTCTTTGCTCGCGTTGCTCGTTCCACCATAGCTAACTCTCCGTCGCTAGAACTACCACCGCATCGCGGCCGTCGGTTTCGTCCAGGAACACCTGGACATCCTCCTGGCGCGCGGTGGGGATATTCTTGCCTACGTAATCGGCGCGGATGGGCAGCTCCCGATGGCCGCGGTCCACCAGCACCGCTAGCTGTATAAACTGAGGTCGCCCGAAATCGATGAGGGCATCGAGGGCAGCGCGAATGCTGCGGCCGGTGAACAGGACGTCGTCCACCAGCACCACCCACTTGCCCGCTATGTCCGTGGGTATCTCGGTGGGCTTCAGTTGAGGCTTGAGGTCCAGGTAGGAGATATCGTCGCGGTAGAGGCCGATGTCCAGCGCCCCTACTGGCACCTCCCGTCCCTCGAACTCAGCGATGCGTTGGGCCAGGCGGGCGGCCAGGGGCACGCCACGGGTACGCATGCCCACCAGCACCAGGTCCTTGAGGGTGGGGTTGTTCTCGACGATCTCGTGGGCAATGCGGCTTAGCGACCGCCGAATGTCCTCTGGCGACAGGATCACGTGCTCAGCCATGATCCCAGACGATAGCAAAAGCCCTCTTGCCGCCAAGAGGGCTTGGACATCCAACTCAGGCTATCGGTATAGGTACTGTGTGTTGTCACTGTCTCTCCTTGTCGGCCTCGCGGGACCGACTTAAAGGCTCAACAGCGAACCTCCATTTGTCGTCAGTATGATACCACCTGCTCGCCACCCCTGGCAACCCCTGCACCCGTCCAGTACCGCCCACACAATAGCGACCGCGAGTTGACAGGCTCGCCACACAGGTGCCACAATCCACTCGTCTTCATCGGCAGACAGGAGGAGAGATGATGCAGAGTGGCAAGGACAAGCCCTATCACGACCTTCAGAAAGTGTACGCCCGCCATCCTTTGGGCGCTCCCGAAAGCGAGACCTTCATCGAGATCCTCAAGTGCTACTGTGACCCCGACGAGGCGCGCCTGGCAGCCGCCATGACCTTCGAGCCGGAGCCCGAGGAGGTCATCGCCCGCCGGGCGGGAGTAAGCCTGGACGAGGCCGCTCCCATACTCACGAAGATGGCCAAACGCTACTTCGTCCGCGGCTTCCGGCGGCCCGACGGTGTGCGTACCTTCCGCCTGCACATCCTAGTGGGAGGCATAGGCCTGTTCGAGGAGCCGTTCTTCATGGGCGAATCCTCGATGGACCTAGAGCGCCTGGCCGACCTATGGGACAAGTACTACCTTGAGGCCCACGGCCGGGAGATGCACGGCAGCGGCATCTCAATCGTTCGCGCCCTGCCGACGGTGCAGTCGGTGAAGGAGAAC